>NZ_JBEXPG010000040.1:0-81620 GCF_040611935.1 Streptomyces sp. NPDC006512
ACGGAGGTACGTCCAGTACGAGCCGCGGCCCTCCGCCTTGAGATGCACCGCACCGGACGCCGCGACCCGGCACACCTTCCCGGCCACGGCACTAGGCTTCCGCCATGCAGTCCTACACGATCGGCCAGGCGGCCCGGCTGCTGGGCGTCAGCGTCGACACCGCCCGGCGGTGGGCCGACGCCGACCGCTTCCCCACCCGTCGCGAAGGATCCCGGCGCATCGTCGACGGGCCGGACCTGGCCGCCTTCTGCGTGGAGGCCGCACGAGAGGACACGGAGGCCGAGGAAGCCCCGTACACCTCGGTGCGCAACTCCTTCCCCGGCATCGTCACCGCCGTACGGCTCGGCGACGTGGAGGCCCAGGTCGAGATCCAGGCGGGCCCGCACCGGATCGTGTCCCTCCTCACACGGGAGGCCGTCGAGGAACTCGGCCTGGAGGTGGGCGCGCGGGCCACCGCCCGGGTGAAGTCGACCGACGTCTTCGTCGACCGCGGCTGACTCCCGCGCCGGCGGGACCGGTGGCGCGGGCGGGGGTGGCCGGGGCGGCGCCGGGGCGGTGGCAGACTGGCCGCTGATCCGCCGAAGGGGAGTACGCCGTTGTCCATGTTCAGCAACCTGCGCCGGGCCGTGCGCCGCGGCTACCGGCGGGCCGTCGACCTCAGCCACCCCGCCCGTTCCCCGCTCGGCAGCGCCGTGGTCAACTGCGTCGTCTACGTGGACGGCATCCGCCAGGACGGCTGCGCGGAGGCCGAAGAGGCCCTGCGCCGGGTCCGCAAGAGCGGCGAGGGCTTCGTCTGGATCGGCCTGCACGAGCCCTCGCAGGAGGAGCTGGCCGGGCTGGCCGCGCTCTTCGGCCTGCACCCGCTCGCCGTCGAGGACGCCGTCAACGCGCACCAGCGGCCCAAGGTGGAGCGCTACGACGACACCCTCTTCGCCGTCTTCAAGACCGTGCGCTACGTCGAGCACGAGGAACTCACGGCGACCAGCGAGGTCGTCGAGACCGGCGAGATGATGGCCTTCGTCGGGGTGGACTTCGTCATCACCATCCGGCACGGCGGTCGCGGCACCCTCGGCCCGGTCCGCGAGGCCCTCGAAACCGAGCCGGAGCAGCTGGCGAAGGGGCCGGCCGCGGTGCTGCACGCCATGGCGGACCACGTCGTCGACGACTACGTGGCCGTGACGGACGCCGTGCAGAGCGACATGGACGCCGTGGAGACGGCCGTGTTCAGCGAGTACGGCGGCCGCGGCGACGCGGGCCGCATCTACCAGCTCAAGCGGGAACTCCTGGAACTGCGGCGGGCGGTCGCCCCGCTCGGCCGGCCACTCGAACAGCTGGCCACGCAGCCGATACCGGTCATCCCGCCGGAGATCCGCGCGTACTTCCGCGACGTGGCCGACCACCTGACCCGGGCCACCGAGCAGATCGGCGCCTACGACGGCCTCCTGGACTCCATCCTCCAGGCGCACCTCGCGCAGGTGACGGTCGCCCAGAACGAGGACATGCGCAAGATCACCGCCTGGGCGGCGATCGTCGCCGTCCCCACGATGGTCTGCGGCGTCTACGGCATGAACTTCGACCACATGCCCGAACTGCACTGGACGTACGGCTACCCGCTGGTCGTCGGCGTCATGGTGATCGCCTGCTTCGCCATCCACCGCGGCTTCCGCCGCAACGGCTGGCTCTGACGCCGCCGGCCCGGCCGCCCGCCCCCGCCCCCGCCCGGCGGTCGGGGGCGGGACGTCTTCAGCGGCCCAGGGCCAGCAGCATCAGCGGGGGGCTCGTCGGCTGCTCCGAGCCGCCCGCCGGCTCCAGCGTGAGGCCGACCGCCGTCGCCCGGCCCACGGGGCCCCTCAGCACGGCGGCGCCGTCCGCGCGGAGCAGCCCGGCCGGGCGCATCACGGACCCGTCGGCGAACCACAGCTGGTAGGTCCGGCCCGGCGGAGCGGCGGGCAGCCCGGAACCGAGGAAGGCCGCCCGGTCGTGCGACGCGGACACCACCACCTTCCCCGTCATGGCGGATCCCGGGCGGGTGGAGACCGTACGGGCGTCCGGCGCGGCCAGCACCTCCGTCAGGTGCTGGAGGGCGCTCGCGGTCCGCTGCGCCTGCCGGTGTTCGCGCAGCGCCGTGCCGCCGAGGACCACCGACCCCGCCAGGCAGGCCGCGAGGGCCAGCGGCAGCGCCCGGCGGCGCAGGGCCACGATGCCCCGCCGCGCCGGCGGCAGCTGGCGGACCCCGTCGATCCGGGCGAGGACCGCCTCCCGCATCCCGGGCGGGACGGGCAGGGCCACCGCCGAACCCAGCCGGGCCGCGGTCGCCGCGAACTCCCGTACGTCCTGGGTGCACAGGGCGCACCGCTCCAAGTGCCGCTCGAAGGCGTCCCGTTCGCCGTGGTCGAGGGCGTCCAGGGCGTAGGCGCCGGAGAGCGCGTGCAGCTGTTCGGCGTGCGTGCCGGTCCGGCTCATGCGGTGACCCCCATGCAGTCGCGCAGCCGGATCAGCCCGTCGCGCAGCCGCGTCTTGACGGTGGGCAGCGGGGTGTTCAGCGTCTCGGCGACCTCGCGGTAGGTCAGCCCGCCGTAGTAGGCGAGGCTGACGGCCTGGCGCTGGAGTTCGGTCAGGCCGCGCACGCAGCGGCGTACCTGTTCGCCTTCCAGCCGGGTTTCCACCTGCTCGCTCACCTCGTCGTACGGGCGGGCGTGCTCGCGCGACGCCGTGTTGCGCTCGCGGGCGGTCGCGGCCTGGGCCGAGCGGACCCGGTCCACGGCGCGGCGGTGCGCGATGGTCAGCACCCAGGTCATCACCGCGCCCTTGTCCGGGCGGTAGCGCGGGGCCTGCCGCCAGACCTCGATCAGGACCTCCTGGGCCACCTCCTCGGACTGCGCCCGGTCCCGGAGGACCTTGACGACGATGCCGAGGACCGGGCCCGCTATCGCGCCGTACAGGGTGGCGAAGGCGTCCTGGTCGCCGCGGGCGACGCGTTCCATCAGGGCCGGGAGCTCGGGCGCGGACCGTTCCCGCGGGGCGCCGAAGGGGATGGACTGCCTCACGCGCACCCCCTCCGCCCGTGCCGTGCGGGGCGCGGTCGCGGCGGTCGCGTACGGGTCATGGCGGTCCTCCGGGAGGGTGGCGGCGGCGGTCATGGAGGAGTTCGGAGCCGGGGGCGGGTGCGGATTGGTTTCTTCCGCGGATGTTTCCCGGGGGTGTTCCCGCACCCCCCGATGTCTGGTAGGAAAGTTTCCTAACGGAATCGGGAAGCCTCAACCACCGTACGGAGGCCTTGTGTTCACCCCTCACCGCAAGACGATGACGATCGGCGCCCTGCTCGGCGCGGCCCTGCTCGCGGCTCCGGCCGCGGCGCACGCCACCGCCGCCCCGGCGCCCGCCCCCGTGACGGCCGCCCCGGCCGCCGCCACCGGACTCGACGACCCGGCGAAGAAGGACATCGCCATGCGGATCGTCTCCAGCGCGGAGAACTCCTCGCTGGACTGGAAGGCGCAGTACAAGTACATCGAGGACATAGGCGACGGCCGCGGCTACACCGCCGGGATCATCGGCTTCTGTTCCGGCACCGGCGACATGCTCGACCTCGTCGAGCACTACACGCAGGTCAAGCCGGGGAACGTGCTCGCCAGGTACCTGCCCGCCCTGCGCGAGGTCGACGGCAGCGACTCGCACGCCGGCCTCGACCCCGACTTCACCGGGGACTGGGCCAAGGCCGCCCAGGACGCCGAGTTCAAGAAGGCCCAGGACCGCGAACGCGACCGGGTCTACTTCAACCCCTCCGTCAAGCAGGGCAAGGCCGACGGCGTGGGCACCCTCGGCCAGTTCATCTACTACGACGCCATCGTCATGCACGGGGACGGCGGCGACTCCACGAGCTTCCGCAGCATCCGGGGGCGCGCCCTCGCCAAGGCCAAGCCCCCGGCCCAGGGCGGCAACGAGACCGCCTGGCTGAACGCCTTCCTCGACGCCCGCGTGTGGGCGATGAGGCAGGAGGAGGCGCACAGCGACACCAGCCGCGTCGACACCGCCCAGCGGGTCTTCCTGAAGAAGGGCAACCTGAACCTCGACACGCCCCTCGACTGGAAGGTCTACGGCGACTCCTTCCACATCGGCTGACCCGCCACCGTCGGCCCCGGGGCGCCCCCTCCCCGCCCTGGCGCCGACGGGCCGCCCAACTCCCTTTGAAACCAAGGGTGGTGGCCATTTCTGATGCTCGGAAATGGCTTGGGAACGCCGCCGTGAGGGCATAACTCCGGCCCGGCCCCCTTTCCGGTGGGCGGGGCCGTCGATGCCGTCCTTAGGGGGGACTCGTGAACTACTACGTCGACGTCATCAAGCGCTACGCGGACTTCAACGGCCGATCGCGCCGCCAGGAATACTGGATGTTCGTCCTGTGCACCATCCCCGTCGTCGTCGTCCTCATGGTCGTCGACTTCCTCCTGGGGAGCTACCCGGTCCTCACCTGGATCTACAGCCTGGCCGTCTTCCTCCCGACGCTCGGCCTGAGCGTCCGGCGCCTCCACGACACCGGCAAGTCCGGATGGTGGTACCTGATCAGCCTGATCCCGTTCGTCGGATGGATCTGGATGATCGTCCTCATGGCCACCGAGGGCGACGCCGGCCCGAACCAGTACGGCGCGAGCCCCAAGGCGATCCACGCCTGAACCGCCGCGCCGCCCGGCGCCGCCGCCGACCGCCCGCGGTCGACGGCGGCGCCTTCGTCGTTCCCGCCCCGGTTCCCCCGTCCTTCCGGTCCCCGTGCGCGCGAGGGTGACACGCGTCTCGCCCCACTTGGGGCAGGGGGCTGTCCAGACCGGCCCGATCACGAGATATCTTGATGTCGAGCAATGTTGCAGACGAGAGACGCAGACTGTGGAGCGGAGCATCCGGTGACTGACTCGACCATCATCTACACGCACACTGACGAGGCCCCGGCCCTCGCGACGTATTCCTTCCTGCCTGTGATCCAGGCTTACGCGTCGACGGCCGGTGTGAATGTCGAGACCCGTGACATCTCCCTGGCCGGTCGGATCATCGCCAGCTTCCCCGAGCACCTCGAGGAGAGCCAGCGGATCGCCGACGCCCTCGCCGAGCTCGGCGAACTGGCGAAGACCCCCGAAGCCAACATCATCAAGCTTCCCAACATCTCGGCCTCGATCCCGCAGCTGAAGGCCGCGGTCGCCGAGCTCCAGGGCCAGGGCTACGCGCTCCCGGACTACCCGGACGACCCGAAGACCGACGAGGAGCGGGAGATCCGCGCCCGCTACGACAAGGTCAAGGGCAGCGCCGTCAACCCGGTCCTGCGCGAGGGCAACTCCGACCGCCGCGCCCCCGCCTCGGTGAAGAACTACGCCAAGGCGCACCCGCACCGCATGGGTGCCTGGACCTCCGAGTCGAAGACGAACGTCGCCACCATGGGCGAGAACGACTTCCGCTCCACCGAGAAGTCCGCCGTGATCTCCGAGGCCGGCACGCTCCGCATCGAGCACGTCGCCGCCGACGGCACCACCACCGTGCTGCGCGAGTCCGTACCGGTCCTCGCCGGTGAGGTCGTGGACGCGTCCGTCCTGCACGTCGACGCCCTGCGCACCTTCCTGAACGACCAGATCGAGCGGGCCAAGGCCGAGGGCGTCCTGTTCTCCGTGCACCTCAAGGCCACGATGATGAAGGTCTCCGACCCGATCATCTTCGGTCACGTGGTCCGCGCCTTCTTCCCGAAGACCTTCGCGCGCTACGGCGAGACCCTCGCCGCCGCCGGCCTGTCCCCGAACGACGGCCTCGGCACCATCCTCAACGGCCTGGCCGCGCTGCCCGAGGGCGACGCGATCAAGGCCTCCTTCGACGCCGAGATCGCCGAGGGCCCCGCCCTCGCCATGGTCGACTCCGACAAGGGCATCACCAACCTGCACGTCCCGTCCGACGTCATCGTCGACGCCTCGATGCCGGCCATGATCCGCACCTCCGGCCACATGTGGGGCCCGGACGGCGCCGAGGCCGACACCCTCGCGGTCCTCCCGGACAGCAGCTACGCCGGCGTCTACCAGGTCGTCGTCGACGACTGCCGCGCGCACGGCGCGTACGACCCGTCCACGATGGGCTCGGTGCCGAACGTCGGCCTCATGGCCCAGAAGGCCGAGGAGTACGGCAGCCACGACAAGACCTTCGAGATCGCCGACGCGGGCACCGTCCGCCTCGTCGACGCCGCGGGCACCACGGTCCTGGAGCAGGAGGTCGCCAAGGGCGACATCTTCCGCGCCTGCCAGACCAAGGACGCGCCGATCCAGGACTGGGTCAAGCTCGCCGTCACCCGCGCCCGCGCCACCGGCGTCCCGGCCGTCTTCTGGCTGGACGAGGGCCGCGCGCACGACGCGCAGCTGATCGCCAAGGTCAAGACGTACCTCGCCGACCACGACACCGACGGTCTCACCATCGAGATCCTGTCCCCGGTCGAGGCCACCGCGTACTCCCTGGAGCGCATCCGCCGCGGCGAGGACACCATCTCGGTGACCGGCAACGTGCTGCGCGACTACCTGACCGACCTCTTCCCGATCCTGGAGCTGGGCACCAGCGCCAAGATGCTGTCGGTCGTCCCGCTGATGAACGGCGGCGGCCTCTTCGAGACCGGCGCCGGCGGCTCCGCCCCGAAGCACGTGCAGCAGCTCGTCAAGGAGAACTACCTGCGCTGGGACTCGCTCGGCGAGTTCCTCGCGCTGGCCGTCTCCTTCGAGCACCTCGCGACCACCACCGGCAACGCCCGCGCCCAGGTGCTGGCCGACACCCTGGACCGCGCCACCGGCACCTTCCTCAACGAGGACAAGTCGCCGAGCCGCAAGCTGGGCGGCATCGACAACCGCGGCAGCCACTTCTACCTCGCCCTGTACTGGGCGCAGGAGCTGGCCAAGCAGACCGACGACGCCGAGCTGGCCGCCGCCTTCGGCGCCCTCGCCAAGACGCTGGCCGAGCAGGAGCAGACCATCGTCTCCGAGCTCATCGCCGTCCAGGGCTCCCCGGCCGACATCGGCGGGTACTTCCAGCCCGACGCGGCCAAGGCCTCGGCGGTCATGCGCCCGTCCGAGACCCTGAACCAGGCGCTCGCGATCCTGGGCTGAACCCCGGATCCCGGGTCACCCCGGGACGCGTGAACGCGGATCCGCCCCGGCCGGCACCACGCCCGGCCGGGGCGGACCCGTACCCGCACCCGCTCCGGATCAGGACGGGGCGGCCTCGCCGGCCACCCTGAAGCCGATGTTGCCCGCGGAGCTGTCCGGGGTGTTGCGGGTGCGGGCCGCGACGCGGTAGCGGTTGCAGTACGAGTCGTGGCACATGTGCGAGCCGCCCCGCATCGCCCGCTCCGGGCCCGCCGGCGCGAACCGGTCGGCGCACCACTCCCACACGTTGCCCACCGTGTTGTAGAGCCCGTACCCGTTGGGCCGGAACGAGGTGGCGGGAGCCGTGCCCGCGTACCCGTCGGCACGGGTGTTGTGCCGGGGGAAGTCACCGTTCCAGATGTTGCACATGTACCGCCCGTCCGGGCGGAGTTCGTCCCCCCACGGGTACCGGCGCTGCTCCAGGCCGCCGCGCGCCGCGTACTCCCACTCGGTCTCCGTGGGCAGCCGGGTCCCGGACCAGGCGCAGTACGCCTGGGCGTCGTTCCAGGACACGTGGACCACGGGATGGTTCTGGCGGGCAGCGAACGAGGAGCCGGGCCCTTCGGGCCGGCGCCAGTCGGCGCCGGAGACCGCCCGCCACCAGGGCGTTCCCGCCACGGCCGGTGAGAGCGCCGCGAGTTCGGCGTCCAGGAAGCCGGCGAAGACGAAGCTGAAGCCGAAGGACTCCGCCTCGGTGACGTGACCGGTGGCCTTCACGAACGAGGCGAACTGCGCGTTGGTGACGGTGGTCGGGGCGATGCGGAACGCCCCGACCACCGCCTCCCGGACCGGCCCCTCGCCGTCCGCCGGGAACCCGTCCGGGTCCTCGGTCCCCATCAGGAAGCGGCCGCCCGGGAGTTCGAGGAGACCGCGCGCGGCCCGGCCCGCCGCCGGGTGCGCCGCCGGCTCCCGCCGTGGCGGCGCCAGGGTGAGGGCGGCGGGTTCGCGGGCGGGGGTGCAGCAGGGCTTCGGTGGCACGGTTGTCTCCTGGGTGGGGGCCGGTACGGGGATCAGCCGGCGCGGTCGGCGGCCAGCCGGGCCGCGAGCGCCGGTATGCCGAGGGCCTGTTCCTGCTGCGGGGTGGCCTGGTGGAGCAGGTTCCGCAGCTGGTGGGGGTCGGCCGCCAGGTCGTAGTACTCGCGGAAGGTGACCTGTCCGGTGCCGGAGACCGCCCCCGTCGCGTCGGTGTGCAGGTCGTAGTACTCCGTGTACTGCTTGTCCTTGGCCACGTACGAGGCCCAGGTGTGCGGCCCGGTGCCGCCCGCGCCCTGCTTCCACCACTGGACCAGGAGGTGGTCGCGGGAGGCCGTGCCCAGCAGGGACCGGCCGTCCTGTCCGGCGGGCCGGGCGATCCCGGCCGCGTCGAGGATGGTGGGCGCGATGTCGATGTTGGCGACGATCCGGCCGTCGGTGGTTCCCGAACCGAGGCCGCCGGCCGGCCAGGACAGGTAGAAGGGCACCTCGTGGGCGGGGGAGTAGGGCACGGACTTCTTCAGCCAGCCGTGGTCGGCCCAGGTGTAGCCGTTGTCCCCGGTGAAGATGACCAGCGTGTTCTCCAGCTGCCCGGTCGCCGCCAGCCGGTCGCGGATCGCCTGCACGGTGTCGTCCACCGACAGCAGGCTGCGCAGCTGGCGGGTGCGCAGCTCCCGCGCGTCGTCGAGGGTGGCCGTGGCGTCACGGATGTACGGGGGCTTGTCGGAGCGGTCGGCCTCCGGGACGGACGGGCGGCCGTTCCAGGCGGGCACGGGGGTCTCGGCGTACTTGGGGGCCGGGACGTTCGGCGCGTGGGAGGCGTACGGGGTCACGTACGCGAACCACGGGCGGGTGTCGGTGGCCGCCTTGTCGAGGAAGGCGAGGGTCTTCTTCCTGATGATGTTGGTGGTGTAGCCGTCGATCCGCCGCACGGTGCCGTCGACGTTCCAGCGGGCGTCGTTGTAACCGGGCTGGAGCAGCGCCCACTCCTCGAAGTGCGGCGGATTGTCCTCCAGCGCCCAGGAGTTGAGGTACTTGCCGAACAGGCCGGTGCGGTAGCCGGCCTGTGCCAGGTGGCGCTGCACGGTCGTGGACTGGTCGAGGCTGTGCGAGGCGGCGTTGTTGCGGACGCCGTGGTGGTGGGCGTGCTTCCCGGAGAACACGGACGAACGCGAGGGCGCGCACAGCGGGGTCGCGGAGTGCCCGTGGGTGAAGGTGACGCCCTGGCCGCCGAGCCAGGCGATGGTCTGGGGGAGGGCCCACTCGGTGTGCTTGGGGTGGTCGTCGGTGACGATCAGCAGGACGTTGGGCCGGGCGGCGGCCGTCCCGGGGCCGGCCGGGGCCGCCTGCGCGAGGGCGGCCGGGCCGGCGGCGGAGGCGGCCACGGCGGCCGCGCCGGCGAGGAAGCCGCGCCGTCCGACCGCGCCGGCGCGGGGCGGGCTGACGCGGGGCGTGCCGGACCGGGGCGTGCTGGGGTGCTCGCTCACGAAGGGTCTCCTGTACGTGCGGGGCAAGGTGACGTACGTACGGGGGCTCACGGCCGGCCGTGGCCGCCGAAACCCGCAGGTCAGACCCTAGGATCCGGGGCCGCTCCACTCAATGGACCCGGTATGTCAGTGCTGTGGCGGCCGTGTGCCGCGCGTGTGCCGGGCATGTGACGCGTGTGCCGGGCGGGTGGGTGCGCGCGGCGGTCAGAGCCGGTGCACCCGGCCCTGGCCGACGGCCAGGGGGTGGCGTCCGGCGGCCAGGACCCGTAGTCCGGGCGCGACGGCGAGGAGCCCGCGCAGCCACTCCAGGGCCCACGGGCCCAGCCGGTCGCAGTCGTCGAGCACGAGGAGCATGTCCCGTTCCGCGAGCCACGAGGCGGCGTTCGCCGTCCCGCAGGGCAGGAAGGGCATGCCGGGCAGGCAGCCGAGCGCGTCCACCAGTTCGCGGACGCTTCCGTCGGGCCCGGCGGTGACGACGGCGGTTCCGTCGCAGAAGTTCGACGAGAGCCGGCGTGCGACGTCCCGGACCAGCAGGCTCCGCGGTTCGCGGAACCGGCCGGTGACGGTGAGCACCCGGCCCCGTCGTACGGCGGTGAGCAGGACGGACAGCTCGGTGGACGTGGCCGGCAGTGTTCCGGCGGATCCGGCCCGGCCGGACGGTGTGGATTCCCCCATCGGCACGATGCCCCCCATTGCATGCGTGACCAGGTGCGGCCACAGGGATGCTTCGAGCCGCATGACGACGATTATGCGCCAATTCCAACGCATGACCAGGGGAATGTCGCATTCCGTACAGGCCCGTGCGGACCGGTACCCGCCGCCCCGCCGAGGGCGCCTCGGGGCGGGCGGGCCGCGCTGACGGGCCCGGTCCGTACGTGCCCCCGGTCGGCCGGATGGCGGAGTGCGCGTAGACGACGGACGCGGCGGTGCCGGGCGCCGCGCGGGGGCGGCCCCGGCGGGGGCCGGACCTCCGCGAAGCCGCACGCCGGACCGCGGTGCAAAGCGTTGCGGATGCGTGCGCGCGACCCCGGGCACGCGCCACCGCTCCGGTGCGCCAAGGCCGCGGCGGCCGGGGAGGCGTGAGCCCCGGCAAAGCGGTCGGCGTAGTTCCCGTGGTCCCGGTGACGTACGTGCCGGGCCCGGGCTCGTGGCGAACGGTTGTCCGGGCGCCGGGAATCGGCTCTACTGCTGTGCAGCCCCGTCGGCGGGGCATATTCCAGGGAGGGGCCCCACGATGAGAGCGGACCGGCGAGCGGACCGGCGCACGGACGGGCGGGCGCGGCCCTTAGGGCACCGGCGGCGCCGCGGCCGGCGCGGGCTCAAGGCCCTGCTGGCCCTCCTGCTGTCCGCCTTCTTCCTCGTCGGCGTCTGCGCCGCCACCGGCATCGCCTGGGACCCCTTCGCGGCCGGCGCCGCCCGGCAGCGCTCGGCGCCCGACATCAACGTGCCCTGGTCCACCGGGCCCGGCGGCCCCGCCACCCCCGACGCCTCCGCCACGCCGGCGCCCGGACCGAGCGCGACCCCGGGGGACGGCGGCGACGGGCCCGAGGTCCCCGGTACCGGCGGGGGGCAGGCCGGCCGAGGCGAAGCGCGCCCCGCCGGCGCCCTCCCCTTCGACCTGCCGCAGCCCGCGGCCCTGCGCTCGGGCGACGCGGGCCGCAAGCTGGTGTTCGCCCACTACTTCACCCCGTACCCGCTGTCCCTGGACAACGCGAGCGCCGACGGCGACTACTACACGCGCAACTACCTGAACCCGGACGGCGAGAGCGGCAAGCACGAGCGCTACGGCGGCCTGCTGCGCGACCGCCCGCTGCCCGTCCAGCCCAAGGAGGGCAACTGGGAGCTGGCCAACCTCCGCCAGGAGGTGCGCACCGCCCGCGACGCCGGCATCGACGGTTTTACCCTCGACATGCTCTCCCTCACCGGGAAGAACTGGGAACGGTCCAACCTCCTGATGGAGGCGGCCCGTTCGGTCGACCCCGGCTTCAAGATCATGCTGATGCCGGACATGACCTCGCTGAAGACCGACGACCCCGCCGTCCTCGCCGACGCCGTCGCCGCCCTCGGCAAGGCCCCCGCCGCGCACCGCCTCGCCGACGGCCGGCTGGTCGTCGCCCCCTTCAAGGCCGAGGCCAAGGACGTGGCCTGGTGGACCCGGGTCATCGACACCCTCCGCTCGAAGCACGGCATCCGCACCGCGTTCGTCCCCCTCTTCCTCGACTTCGGCGCGCACAACGGCGAGTTCGCCCCGATCAGCTACGGCTTCTCCGAGTGGGGCAGCCGCTCGTACGTTGGCCAGGAGAGCTCCACCCGCGACGTCGCGCGGGCCCACGACATGGGCAAGATCTGGATGCAGCCGGTCTCGGTGCAGGACGCCCGCCCCAACCAGGGCGTCTACGACGAGGCCGGCAACACCGCGACGCTCCGCTCCACCTGGACGCACGCCATCGACGACGGCGCCGACTGGGTGCAGCTGACCACCTGGAACGACTACTCGGAGGGCAGCCAGTTCGCGCCCTCCCTGCACAACGGGCACACCTACCTGGACCTGACCTCGTACTACCTGACCCGGTTCAAGACCGGCGACTGGCCGAAGATCGTCCGGGACACCCTGTACCTGACCTCCCGCACCCAGTTCGCCTCCGCCGACCCGGCCGGCGACCAGTCGCTGGTGATGAACCTGCGCAAGGGCAGCGCCGCCCCCCGGGACACGGTGGAGGTCCTCAGCTTCCTGAAGGAGGCGGCGACGGTCCGTACGGCCGTGGGCCCCGCCAAGGGCGAGCACCGGGCACCGGCCGGCCTCCACGCCGAGCTGCTCCCGCTGAAGCCGGGCACCAGCTCGGCGGAGGTGACCCGGGGCGGCAAGGCCGTCACGGAGGTGGAACTGCCGTACCCGGTGGAACACGACGTGCAGGTCCAGGACCTCCAGTACTACGCGGCGACCAGCGGGCGCGGCGCGTAGGGCACGGCTCCCGTGGTCAGTCGCGGGCCACGGTCACCAGCAGCGCGACGACGGCGAGCAGGAAGGTCATCGCGCCGACGGCCCCGGCGAGCGGCGCGCACCAGGCCGGCCGGCGCAGCAGCAGGGTCAGCGCGGCGGCCCCGACCGCGGCCGTGGCGACGACGAGGAGCAGCGCCACGAGGAGGGGCAGGAGCGTCACGTACACGGCCGCCGCGCCTCCGGAGCGGCGGCGGCCGCAGCGGAGTACCGCAGGCCCAGTCGCTTCAGCTTGCGCCGGACCCGTTCCCCGTACGCCTCGGGAAGCCCGGCCGCGGTCGCGGTCAGGGCCCAGGGTTCCCCGTCGCGCGCCCATGACCGGGCGAGGCGCTCCTCCGGTTCCCGCAGCCGCCGCAGCACGGGGGCGATCCGGGGATCGCCGAACTCGTCCGCCAGGGCGAGCTCTTCCGGCAGGCCGGGAGCGACGAGGAGATCGGCGAGAACGAGGCCTTCGCCGACGGGAGTGCTCAGCAGGGCCGTGCGCCGGCCGCGGCTCTTGCGCTCCCACAGGGGCCGCAGGTGCACGTGCTCGGTCGCGACGTGCCGGCGCAGCAGGCCGAGCAGTGCGGGGGAGTCGGCCGTGCCGTCGCCCAGTACGTGGACCCACTCGCCGAGCAGGGCCATCTCCACGGCTTCCCGCCAGTCCGCAGGCCGGTGCAGGCGCAGCCAGGCTCCGCTGAACGCGTCCACCGTCAGCGGGTCGCCCTCGATGGCGGCGTTGCGGGCCGTCAGCGCCGCCGCGAGGGCGGAACGGTCCGGCCAGGTCGGCAGGGTCCGGATCCGCTCGGCCAGCTCCAGCAGGATTCCGGCGACGCAGTGCGCGACGGTCCGCCGGCAGTGCGCGCACGCGGCGGCCTCCGGGTTCCCGTCCAGCAGGGCGGCCACCGCCTCGATCTCCCCGAGGGCCTCGGCCATCGCCCGGCTGAACGCCTCCCCCTGCGTCTGGTGCCAGAAGTGGAAGAGGGCGAAGGTGTGGGCGCTCGTCGGACAGCCGGCGGGTACGGGGCGGACGGGGACGGGGAGGCACTGGAGGCAGCGGGCGGCCGACTGCAGCGTGATCATGCGTGCTCCTTCACGGGCGGAGGTTCGCTCTTACCTTCCAGGCCCGGCAGGAGGGGGAAACGGCAGAACGCCCGCGCATGATTCGTGTGATCCGGGTCACGTGGTCCCGTGTCGCCCGGCGGGTGGGGGAGGTCCGCGCAGGCCACTTCGGCGGGATTGGCCTTTCGCGGGCGGGGCGGCGGACTGCATGATCCGGATGCCGCGCACGCCGTGCGCCCCGCACCCCGACCGGAGGTACCCGTGACCGAGCCGTCCGCCCCGCCCGCCTTCCCCGGTGGCCCGGAACTCTTCCGGCTGGACCCCGCCGTCGCCCACCTCAACCACGGCTCGTACGGGGCGGTCCCGGTCCCCGTGCAGGAAGCCCAGGAGGCCCTGCGGGCCGAGGCGCACGCCGACCCCGACGCCTTCTTCGCCTCCGTCCCGGACCGCCTCGACGCCGCCCGGGCCCGGATCGCGGCACACCTCGGGGCGGACCCCGACGGCATCGCCTTCGTCTCCAACGCCACCGAGGGCGCCAACCTCGCGCTCGACGCCGTCCCCCTCGCCGACGGCGACGAGATCCTGGTGACCGATCACGGCTACGGCACCGTCGTCGCGGCCGCCGCCTGCCGCGCCCCCGTCACCACCGTCGCCCTGGACCCGTTCCTCCCCGACGAGGACGCCGTCCGCGAAGCCGTACTGGCCGCCGTCACGCCCCGCACGAAGGTGGCCCTGCTCGACCACGTCAGCTCACCGACCGCCCGCCTCATCGCCGGCCCCCGGCTCCTCGCCGACCTCGCCGCCCGCGGGATCACCACCGTCGTCGACGGCGCCCACACCCCGGGCACGCTGGCCCGGCCGATCGCCGCCGGCGCCGACTTCTGGTTCGGGAACCTCCACAAATGGGGCTACGCCCCCTCCGGCAGCGCGATCCTCGCCGTCGCCCCCGCCCACCGGGCCCGGATCCGCGCCCACACTCCGTCCTGGGAGGACCACCGCGGCTTCCCGCTCTCCGTGGAGTACCGGGCCACCGCCGACTACACCGGCTGGCTCGCCGCCCCCGAGGGCCTCGACCTCATCGAACGCCTCGGCGCGGCGCGGGTCCGCGCCCACAACCAGGCCCTGGCCGCCTACGGAGCCGCCCTCCTCGCCGAGGTCCCCGGACTCACCCCGCTCCCGTACACCGAGGGCCTCCCGCTGCGCGCCCTGCTGCTGCCGCCCGGGACCGCCGAGACCCAGGACGCGGCCCGGGCGATGCGCGAGGAACTCGCCGCGAAGCTCCGTACCCGGGTCCTGGTCTGGCCCCGGGCCGGCGGCGGAGGCCTCCGTGTCTGCGGGCAGGTCTACAACCGCGCCGAGGAGTACGAGCGCCTCGCCGCGGCCCTGCCCGCCTTCCTCAGGGGCGCCTGAGCAGGTAGGTGTCCATGATCCAGCCCTTGCGGGCCCGCGCCTCGGTCCGCAGCTCCTCGATCCGGCCGGCCACCTCGGCCAGCTTCCCCGAGACCAGGATCTCGTCCGGGGTGCCCACGTAGGCACCCCAGTAGATGTAGAGGTCCTGGTCGAGGTGGGCCGTGAAGGCGTGCCGGGCGTCCAGCATCACCACCACGTCGTCCACGTCCTGCGGCCAGCCCTCGGCGAGCCGGCGCCCCGTGGTGATCTGCACCGGCCGGCCGACCCGGTTCAGGTTGGTCCGGTGCCGGGCCAGGAGCGCGGACACGCTGCTGATGCCGGGCACCACCTCGTGCTCGAAGGCCACCCGCCCGTGCTCCAGCACCTCGTCGAGGATCGCGAGGGTCGAGTCGTACAGCGAGGGGTCGCCCCACACGAGGAACGCGCCCGTCTCGCCCTCCGCCAGGTCCTCGGCGATGAACCGCTCGAAGATCTCGGCCCGCGCACTGCGCCAGCCGTCCACGGTGGGGGTGTATGCGGCGGGGGTGCGGTCGCGGTCCGGATCGCGGCCCTCCACCAGCCGGTGTCCCGGCCGGGCGTGCGCGTCGAGCATCGCCCGCCGCAGCCCCGTCAGGTCCGACTTCTCCTCCCCCTTCTCCAGGATGAGGAACGCGTCCGCCGCGCCGATCGCCCGTACCGCCTGGAGGGTCAGGTGGTCCGGGTCGCCCGCGCCGATACCGATCACAGAGAACTTCTTCACCGGGCTATTCTGCCCGTCATGCGTGCCGCCCTGTTCGTCACCTGCGTCAACGACGCGCTGTACCCCCGGACCGGCATCGCCGTCGTCCGTCTCCTGGAGCGCCTCGGCGTCGAGGTGGACTTCCCCGCGGCCCAGAGCTGCTGCGGCCAGCCGCAGTACAACACCGGCTACCGGCGCGAGAGCGAACCGCTCGTGCGCCGCACCGCCGAGGCCTTCGCCGGCCACGAGTACGTGGTCACCCCCTCCGGATCCTGCGCCGCGATGATCCGCGCGCACTACCCGCGCATCGGCCGCGAGGCGGCCCGGGAAGGGCGCGGGGGCCGGCTGGAGGAACTCGCCGCGGACCTCGTACCGCGCGTGTACGAGCTCACCGAATTCCTGGTCGACGTCCTCGGCGTCACCGACGTCGGCGCCTGCTTCCCGCACACCGTCACCTACCACCCCTCCTGCCACGGCCTGCGGGCCCTCGGCCTCGGCGACCGCCCCCGACGGCTGCTGGCCGCCGTCAAGGGCCTGGAACTCGTCGAACTGCCCGGCGCGCAGGAGTGCTGCGGCTTCGGCGGGACCTTCGCCCTCAAGAACGCGGACGTCTCGGCCGCCATCGCCGCCGACAAGATCCGCAACGCCCGGGCCACGGGCGCCGAGGTGCTCTGCGGCGCCGACAACTCCTGCCTCGCCCACCTCGACGGCACCCTGCGCCGTGCCGGAGCCCCGCTGCGCACCCTGCACCTGGCCGAGATCCTGGCCTCGACCGAGGAGGAACCGCTGCGATGACCCGCCCCCCGGCCACCGACCTCGGCATGCCCGCCTTCCCGGCCCGTTCCGCCTCCCCGGACACGCCCGCCGGCCCTGCCTCCCCGTCCGTCCCCGACTTCCCCTCCTTCCCCGACGCGGCCCGCGAGGCCGTACGGGACGAGGTGCTGCGCGGCAACCTCCGGCACGCCACCCACACCATCCGCGACAAACGGGCCCGCGCCGTCGCCGAACTCCCCGACTGGGACCGGCTGCGCGCCGCCGGCAAGGCGGTCAAGGACCACACCCTGCGCCACCTCGACCACTACCTGCTGCGACTGGAGGCCGCCGTCACCGCCGCCGGCGGCACCGTCCACTGGGCGGTGGACGCCGACGAGGCGAACCGCATCGTGACCGGCCTCGTCCTCGCCGCCGGCGACGCCGACGGGGGCGACGCCGACGGGGGCGACGACGACACCGGCGGCGACGCCACGGGAAGGCGCGAGGTCGTCAAGGTCAAGTCCATGGCCACCCAGGAGATCGGCCTCAACGAGGCCCTGGAGGCCGCCGGGATCGCCGCCTACGAGACCGACCTCGCCGAACTCATCGTCCAGCTCGGCCACGACCGGCCCTCGCACATCCTGGTCCCCGCCATCCACCGCAACCGGGGCGAGATCCGCGACATCTTCCGCACCGAGATGGGCCGTTGGGGCCGCCCGGCGCCGCAGGACCTCGGCGACGACCCGCGCGAGCTCACGGAAGCCGCCCGACTGCACCTGCGCGAGAAGTTCCTGCGCGCCAAGGTCGCCGTCTCCGGCGCCAACTTCATGGTCGCCGAGACCGGGACGATGGTCGTCCTCGAATCCGAGGGCAACGGCCGCATGTGCCTGACCCTCCCCGAGACCCTGATCACCGTCGCCGGCATCGAGAAGGTCGTCCCCACCTTCCGCGACCTGGAGATCTTCCTCCAGACCCTGCCGCGCTCCTCCACCGCCGAACGCATGAACCCGTACACGACCATGTGGACCGGACTGGGGCCGTCGAAGGGGGCCGACGGTGACGGTCCCTCCGCCTTCCACCTCGTCCTCCTCGACAACGGCCGCACCGACACCCTCGCCGACGAGACCGGCCGCCAGGCCCTGCGCTGCATCCGCTGCTCCGCCTGCCTCAACGTCTGCCCGGTCTACGAACGCGCCGGCGGCCACGCCTACGGCTCCGTCTACCCCGGCCCGATCGGCGCCATCCTCAGCCCCCAACTGCGCGGCACCGGCAGCGAGATCGACGCCAGCCTGCCCTACGCCTCCACCCTGTGCGGCGCCTGCTACGAGGTCTGCCCCGTCGCCATCGACATCCCCGAGGTCCTCGTCCACCTCCGCGAACGCGTCGCCCAGGGCGGCCCGGTCACCCGCGACGGCGTCCGCGTACGGATCCGGCCCGTACGCGGCCACACCGCCGAACGGGCCGCCCTGCGCGCCGCCCGGCTGCTCCTCGACCGCCCCGGCGCCCTGCGCGCGGGGGAGCGGCTGCTGTCCAGGGCCCGCCGGCTGCGCCCGCGCCGCCTGCCCGGACCCGGCCGGGCCTGGACCGACACCCGTGACCTGCCCGACGTACCGGCGGAGTCCTTCCGCGACTGGTGGACCCGAGAACGGGAGAACCCGCAGCCGTGAGCAGCAAGGACCGCATCCTCGCCCGCATCCGCCGGGCCACCGCCCCACCGGCCGGCGGCCCGGACGGACCGGGCGGCCCGGACGGACCGGAGCCGGGCATCCCGCGGGACTACCTCCGCGTCCACGGGGCCCGCACCCCCGCCGAGAACGTCGACCTGCTGGCCGCCCACCTCACCGAGTACCGGGCGAAGGTCCACCGCACCGACGAGGACGGCCTCCCGCTGCTCCTGGCGCGGCTGCTGTCCCGGCACGAGAGCGTCCTCGTACCGCCCGCCCTGCCCCCGCACTGGCTCTCCGCCGCCGGTCCCACCCGGATCCCCGACCGCGCCGCGTCCACCCCGCGCGAACTGGACCGCGCCGGGGGCGTGGTCACCGGCTGCGCCCTCGCCATCGCCGAGACGGGCACCATCGTCCTCGACGGCGGACCCGACCAGGGCCGGCGCCGCATCACCCTGATCCCCGACCACCACGTCTGCGTGGTCCGCGTCCCCGGCCAGGTCGTCGACTCCGTCCCGCAGGCCCTGGAACTCCTCGACCCCGCCCGCCCGCTGACCTGGATATCCGGACCCTCCGCCACCAGCGACATCGAACTCGACCGGGTCGAGGGCGTCCACGGCCCCCGCACCCTGGACGTCGTCCTCCTCGGCGCACAATAGGGCCCATGCCCTCCCACATCGCCCTCACCGCCCTCGTCGTCCACGACTACGACGAGGCCATCGACTTCTACACCCGCGCCCTCGGCTTCGACCTGGCCGAGGACACCGCCCGCCCCGACGGCTCCCGCTGGGTCGTGGTCCGCCCGCCCGGCGCCGCGGAGAGCGCCCTCCTGCTCGCCCGCGCCAAGGACGACGCACAGCGCTCCCGCGTCGGTGACCAGACCGGCGGCCGCGTCGGCTTCTTCCTCCACACCGACGACTTCGCGCGCGACCACGCCCGGATGACCGCCGAGGGCGTCCGCTTCCTGGAGGAGCCGCGGCACGAGGCGTACGGCTCCGTCGCCGTGTTCGAAGACCTCTACGGCAACCGCTGGGACCTACTGCAGCCCGCCGCCGCGTAGCCGCGGAGCCTCCCGGGAGGCGTCCACGACGGCCCCGCCGTCCACCCGGTGGGCCAGTTCCCCGGCCCACCGGACCAGCCCCGGCAGGTCCATCCCGTACGCCTCCCGCACCCCGTCGAGGGAAGCCGCGCCCCGCCGCAGCAGCCGGGCCCCGCCGACCGCGTTCCCCCGGGCCGCGTGCGTCAGGCCCACCGCCAGCTGCGCCATCGCCCGCCACAGCGGGGCCGCCGCCTCGGGGCCCGACTTCCAGGCGTCCTCGAACACCTCGTGCGCGTGGAAGGGCATCCCGGCGTCCAGCAGCCGCTGCGCCTCGGTCACCGTCCCGGCGGGGGAGCGGACCACGCCCTCCGGCTGCCGCTCCACCCCGGCCGCTCCGTAGGGCAGCGGCCGCCCCAGTCCGTCCCTCGGCCGCGCACTGCGCGCCCGGCCCTCGCCGTCCCGGTCCCGTACGTTCACCCGGCCATCCTCTCCCTCGCCGATTACCCGTGCACACTCACCCCTCAGCGTGGGGTAATGTTCTGCATGTGCCCGCCGCGAGGGGAAAACCCCAGGTGGAAGGCATGAACGGGACGTGGCGCAGCTTGGTAGCGCACTTGACTGGGGGTCAAGGGGTCGCAGGTTCAAATCCTGTCGTCCCGACTCGAAAGAGTCGCAGATCAGGGTCCGTTTCAGAGAAATCTGAAACGGGCCTTCGGTCGTTTCGGGGGTCGGTGCGCCGGGGCGGTGTGCCGGTCGCGTGTCCGGGGTGGGCGCCCGGTGGCGGGGCGTTCAGAGTCGGCGGGTACGGTTCCGCTTGAACGCGGCGCGTCGGCCACTGGCCGATAAGGCCGGTTGGACCGTTCGCGGCCCCCGCGGCACCCAGGAAAGCATCACCGTGAACACCATCAGAACCGTCTGCTTCGTCATAGCCGCGCTCTCGTCGTACGCCGCGCTCGTCTACCGGCTCTGCCAGGGGCGGCGGAGCCGGAGGGACGGCGAGTACCGCACCCTGATCGCGACACTGGTGTTCCAGTGCCTCACCTTCACCATGGGCGCCGTCGCCATGCGGAGCGAAAGCCTCCTGGGCGTGCACAACCTCGCCATCCTGCTCATGCACCTGTCGGGGGTCGCCCTCTGCGTCAGCGCGCAGGTCATCTTCCTGCGCTGGGCGGCCGTCGGCGCGGAGGCGGCCCGCAAGACGCGCTTCTGGGTGCTCACCGGCTTCGGCCTCGACGCGCTGCTGACGGCCCTCTTCTTCCTCGCCGACGGTCCGCGCCGGTGCGCGACGGAGTTCGACGGCAGCGGTGACCCGCTGCTCCTCGTGTACCTCCTGGCCTTCATCGCCTCCCAGGCGGTTCCGTGCGTCACCATGGTCCGTCAGTTCGGCCCCTACGCCCGGATGACCGACAACGCTTCGCTGCGGCACGGTCTGCGCACGCTGTCCGTAGCGGCGGTGATCCTGCTGGTCTACGGCGCGGTCCGGACGGTCAACGTCCTCACCCTCGCGGCCGGAGCCGACACCGGGGCGTGGCGGGAGGCCGTCGCCTCCGTCATCAACACGCTGGGCATCGTCGCCCTCTCCCTGAGCCTGACCATGTCCTGCTGGAGCCCGTGGACGACGAGGTGCGTCGAGTGGACCCGGTCCTACCGGTCCTACCGGGCCCTGTACCCGCTGTGGCGGGACCTGTACGAGTCCTCCCCGGACATCGCCCTGGAGCCGCCCGGGACCTCGGTCCGTGACCTCGACTACCGGCTCCACCGGCGGGTCGTCGAAATACGGGACGGGTGGCGGGACTTGCGCCCCTACATCGAACGCGGCACGGGCGGGGCGCCGGCCGTGGCCGGCGACGGCGGTGGGCCGGCGGGCGAGGAGTTCCGGCAGGCGTTCACCGAGGCGGCGCAGATCAGACAGGCCCTGCGCGCCAAACGCGCGGGGACCATCCCCCGTGACAACAAGGACGCCGGGGACTTCGACGACCGCGACACGAACAACTTCAGTGCGGAAGTAGCCTGGCTCACGCAAGTCGCGGCCGCCTACAGTAAGCTCCGCAAGGCGAGTTGAGAACTCCCGCCCGGTTTGCATCCCCCGTCAAACCGGGCGGGCATCTCCCGTTCCCCCCGCTTCCCCCGTTCCCCCCGCCGATGTCCTGTCGGGCCGGACGGGTGGCTCCCGTCCCGTGCCTTCCGGTACCGCGCCCCCCCGAGGGCTTGGGTGCCCTCGGAACGCGACCGGACGACCAACCAGATGACCCCCGTGCATCCAGTTAGCTGACAGCTATCGGCGAGGCCAACGTTGACGGAGTTCACGACAATTGTCAACTGACCGCTAATCTGTGAAACTCCGGGATAGCCAACGGCTATCCCGTGGAGTGGGGGGAGCTTCACCATGACCGCGACCGACGACCGGCCCCTGCTCGCAGTGCGCCTCGACGACCTGTTCCGGACCGTCCGGCCCAAGGGCAGGCACTGGACCAACGCCGAGGTGGCGGAGGAACTGAAACGGGCCGATCCCGGCCTCAAGGTGGGGGGCGTGTACCTGTCCCAGCTGCGGACGGGCAAGCGGGCCAACCCCTCGCCCGACCTGCTGGCGGCCCTGGCCCGCTTCTTCGGCGTCTCGGTCGCCTACTTCTTCGACGACGAGGTCGCCGAGTCGGTGCGCGGCGAGCTCGCCGTCGTCGAGGCGCTCAGGCAGTCGGGGGTGCGGGCTGTGGCGATGCGGGCGGCGGGGATGCGCAAGGACAACCTCAAGGCCATCACGGCCCTCATGGACCAGTACCGGCTGATGCAGGGCCTGCCCCCGGTGACGGAGCCGTCCGGCTCCGAATGAGGGGTGTGCGCGGAGCCGCCCGGCCGGGCCTGCGGGTGCGGGTGCACCATCGGGCCGGGCGGACCGGTACGGTCGCGGTGAGGAGCGGTGGCTTCCGGATCACCCGCGCAGGGGGTTTCCGGGCCGCACGGAGCGCTGCCACCGCGCGCATATCCCGCCGTGACGCGGGCATGCGCAGCAACAGCAGGACGAAAAGGGTGATGCCGGATGGTGCTGGGAACGGACAAGGAACGCTTCACCGTCGCGGTAGGGGCGGTGGAGGGAGCGGTCCTCCTCACACTCGCCGGGGAGCTGGACCACGACACGGCCCCGCCCCTGCGTGACGCCCTCGACACCGCGGCCGCCCGGGGCGGGCGGCTCCTGGTCGACATGTCGGGGCTGGACTTCTGCGACTCCACCGGACTGAACGCCCTGCTGCACAGCCGGATCACCGTCCAGGAGGCCGGCGGCACCCTGGAGCTGGCCGGACTGACCGGACCGGTCGCGCGGATGTTCCGCATCACCGGCGCGGACGGGGTCTTCCCGGTCCACGCCGACGTGGAACAGGCGCTGCGCCGGCCCTCGGTATGACGGTGCGGCCGCCGCGGGCGGCACCGGTCCACGGACGGTACGGACGGTACGAGCGGGCGGGCACGGAAGAGGGAAGGGGTCGGAGAATCATGGAGCAGCGAGCGCCGACGGACCGGAACTGGCTCCTGGTCCTCGACGGGCTCCCCGACCCGGTCTCCCGCAGCCGCGATTTCACCCGTCGCGCCCTCACCGCCTGGCACTGGCTGCCCGCCGACGGGGAGGCCGTGCGGGACGCCGCCGACGACGTCCTGCTGCTGGTCTCGGAGGTGGTGGCCAACGCCTGTCTGCACGGCGGCGGCCCCGGCGCCCTGGTCCTGGACTGTACGGACGACCGGCTGCGGATCGAGGTGACGGACGCGAACCCGCGCCCTCCGGCGACCGCCCCCGGCGGTCCGGCCGAGCCGGGCCGCCCCGGCGGGCACGGGCTGTTCATAGTGGAGCGGCTCGCCCGCGCCTGGGGCTCGCGCCCGGGGGCGTCCGGCAAGTGCGTCTGGCTGGAGGTGCCCAGCCCCCCGGGAGTCCTCGGCGCACCGCGCCGGGTGTCTTAGAGGCCGGGTGTCCTAGAGAGTGTCGTCGCCGGGTGTCTCGGAGAGTGTCGTCAAGGGGCGTTCCCCGGCCAGTCCGGGGGTGGTTTCCGGGCCGGTTCCTGGGGTGACGGTGGAGGTTCGGTAGGTCCGTACCAGGGCGCGGGGGCAGACCTGACGACCGCGTCTTAACGATCTTGCGCACGGTGACAGAAGCTCCATACTGACCGGTGTGAAGACCGAACACGACGCCGTTCTGATCGAGATCCACGGCCACACGGGGGTGATCACCCTCAACCGCCCGGAGGCCCTCAACGCCCTCACGCACGCCATGGTGCTGACCGTGACGGCGGCCCTCGCGGCCTGGGAGCGCGACCCCGCCGTGCGGCAGGTGCTGGTCCGCGGCGCGGGCGAGCGGGGTCTGTGCGCGGGCGGCGACATCCGGGCGATCCACGCCGACGCGAAGAGCGGCGGCACCGCCTCGCTGGACTTCTGGCGCGACGAGTACCGGCTCAACGCCCGCATCGCCCGCTACCCCAAACCGTACGTGGCCCTCATGGACGGCATCGTCATGGGCGGCGGCGTCGGCATCTCGGCCCACGGCAGCGTCCGCGTCGTCACCGAACGCTCCCGCGTCGCGATGCCCGAAACCGGCATCGGCTTCGTCCCCGACGTCGGCGGCACCCACCTCCTGTCGCGGGCTCCCGGCGAACTCGGCACCCACCTCGCCCTCACCGGCCTGGCCGTCGGCGCCGCCGACGCCCTGCTGTGCGGGCTCGCCGACCTCTTCGTCCCCTCCGACCACCTCGCCGAGCTCACCCACGCGCTCGCCTGCTCCCCGGCGGAGGAGGTCCTGGCCCCGTACGCGGGTGCTTCCGTTCCCGGCGGCGAACTGGCCGCCGAGCGGGAGTGGATCGACCGATGTTACGCCGCCGACACCGTCGAGGAGATCCACTCCCGGCTGCTGGGCAACGGCCTCGCCGCCGCCCGCGAGGCCTCCTCGGTACTGCGCACCAAGTCCCCCACCGCCCTCAAGGTCACCCTGGCCGCGCTGCGCCGGGCCCGCGAGCTGGGCTCGCTGGAGGAGGTGCTGGAACAGGAGTACCGGGTGTCCGCCGCCGCGCTGTCCACCCCGGACCTGGTCGAGGGCATCCGCGCCCAGGTCATCGACAAGGACCGGCTGCCCCGCTGGTCCCCGGCCGCGCTCGCGCAGGTCCGGGACGCGGAGGTGGAGCGCTTCTTCGCCCCGCCCCGCGACCGCGCCGGAGCCCTGACCTTCCCGCGGGGCGGCGTCAGCCCCGGCTGATCCGGGTCGCGAGGCCGTCCCGCCGGGGCCTCCTTCGGCGCGGCGTGGATGCCGGTCGTCTTCGCCACCCTCGCCGACGGCGCCCCCTGCGCGTACATCGGCATGCGGGCCGCCCCCCGAACCGGCTGACGGCCCGCACGCACGGACGCCCGGACGCTACGCGCCGACGTACTCCCGCAGGTGACGGGCCGTCAAGGTGTCTCCCTCGGCGGCCAGTCGCGCCGGGGTGCCCTCGAAGACCACCCGGCCCCCGTCGTGCCCCCCGCCCGGGCCGATGTCGATCAGCCAGTCGGCGTGGGCCATCACCGCCTGGTGGTGCTCGATGACGATCACCGAGTTCCCCTGGTCCACGAGCCGGTCCAGCAGGGCGAGCAGCTTGTCCACGTCGGCCAGGTGCAGCCCCGTCGTCGGCTCGTCGAGGATGTACGTCGAGGACTTCTCCGCCATGCTGATGGCCAGCTTGAGCCGCTGGCGCTCACCGCCCGAGAGGGTGCTGAGCGGCTGCCCGAGCCGTACGTACCCCAGCCCCACGTCCACCAGCCGGCCCAGGATCGCCCGCGCCTGCCCGGTGGTGAAGAACCCGTGCGCCTCCGCCACCGGCATGTCGAGGACCTCGCTGATGTTCTTCCCGTTCAACCGGTACGTGAGCACCTCCGGCGTGAACCGACGGCCCTCGCACTCCTCGCAGACCGAGGCCACCGCGGCCATCATCGCCAGGTCCGTGTAGACCAGCCCCAGGCCGTTGCACTTCGGGCAGGCACCCTCCGAATTGGCGCTGAACAGCGCGGCCTTGACCCCGTTGGCTTTGGCGAAGGCCGTCCGGACCGGACCCAGCAGCCCCGTGTACGTGGCCGGGTTGGAGCGCCGCGAGCCGCGGATCGGCGACTGGTCGGCCACCACCACCCCGTCCCGCCCCGCCAGGTATCCGTGGATCAGCGAACTCTTCCCGGAGCCCGCCACCCCCGTCACCACGGCCAGCACCCCGAGGGGCACGTCCACGCTGACGTCCTTCAGGTTGTGCAGGTTCGCGTCCTTCACCGACAGGTGCCCGCGCGGAGTGCGTACCGTCTCGCGCAGCCGGGCCCGGTGGCCCAGGTGGCGGCCGGTGAGGGTGTCCGAGGTGCGCAGCCCGGCGACGTCCCCGCTGTAGCAGAGCCGGCCGCCCGCGGTGCCCGCGCCCGGACCGAGGTCCACGACGTGGTCGGCGATCGCGATGACCTCCGGCTTGTGCTCGACGACCAGCACCGTGTTGCCCTTGTCGCGCAGCCGCAGCAGCAGGTCGTTCATCCGCCGGATGTCGTGCGGGTGCAGGCCGGTGCTCGGCTCGTCGAAGACGTACGTGATGTCCGTCAGCGAGGAGCCGAGGTGGCGCACCATCTTGACCCGCTGCGCCTCGCCGCCCGACAGCGTGCCGGACGGCCGGTCCAGGCTCAGGTAGCCCAGGCCGATCTCGATGAGGGAGTGCAGCAGTTCGCGCAGGCTCGCCAGCATCGGGGCCACGCCCGGGTCGTCGATGCGGGCGATGACCCCGGCGAGGTCGCTGATCTGCATCGCGGAGCACTCCGCGATGTTCAGCCCGTCGATGCGCGAGGACAGCGCGGCCGCCGACAGCCGGGTGCCGCCGCAGTCGGGGCAGTCCGTGAAGACCACCGCGCGGTCCACGAAGGCCCGGATGTGGGCCTGCATCGACTCGCGGTCCTTGGCCAGGACGGTCCGGCCGAGCTTCGTGATCAGCCCCTCGTAGGTGAAGTTGTTCGACCCGACCTTCACCTTCACCGCCGGCTTGTGCAGGAAGTCCGCCCACTCCTGCTCGGTGAAGTCCTTGAGCTTGGTGTCGGGGGAGTAGAAGCCCGAGTTGGCCATGATCTGCCAGTACCAGGAGTCGACCGCGAAGCCGGGGACGGTGATCGCGCCCTCGTTGAGGGAGAGTTCGCGGTCGACGAGCTGGTCCACGTCGACGTCGGAGACCTGGCCGATCCCCTCGCAGCGCGGGCACATGCCGTCCGGGGTGTTGAAGCTGAAGGCGGACGAGGTGCCGACGTGCGGTACGCCCAGGCGTGAGAAGACGATCCGCAGCATCGTGGACGCGTCGGTGGCGGTGCCCACGGTGGAGCGGGATCCCGTTCCCATCCGCTCCTGGTCGACCACGATGGCCGCGCTCAGGTTGTGCAGCCCGTCCACGTCGGGGCGGGCCGGACTGGCCATGAAGGACTGGATGAAGGCGGTGTACGTCTCGTTGATCATGCGCTGCGACTCGGCGGCGATGGTGCCGAAGACGAGCGAGGACTTGCCGGACCCGGACACGCCGGTGAAGACGGTCAGCCGGCGCTTGGGGATGTCCAGGGAGATGTCCGCGAGGTTGTTCTCCCGCGCTCCGCGGACCTGGATCACCTGATGGCCGTCCGCGGCGTAGGGCTGATTCACGCCTGCTCCTCCCGGTCGTGGCCGGTCAGGAAGGCCGCGGAGGCGGGGACGCCGTCGACGTCCAAGGATATGGCGGTGCTGGTGATGTGCACGGAACTCCTCGCGGGGGCGGATGTTTCGAGCTAACTCTATACACTGTACTCTATACGCCGTAATGAATTAATGGGCGGGAAGGAAGGACCGGACATGGCGAAGGACCGGACCGGGGCGGGCGATCCCGTCCGCACGCTGGAACTCCTGTGGCGCGAGCCCGGACAGGAGCCCGCCGCCGGGCGGCGCGGCCCGCGCCAGGGCCTCACCGTGGACGCCGTCGTCGGAGCCGCGATCGCCCTCGCCGACGAGCAGGGGCTGGCCGCGCTGACCATGCGCGCCCTCGCCCAGCGCCTGGGCGTCACCCCGATGAGCGTGTACACGTACGTACCGGGCAAGGCCGAGCTGCTCGACCTGATGCTGGACGAGGCCTACCGGCACATGGACCGCCGCGCACCGGCCGGCCCGGAGCCCTGGCGGCTGAAGGTCACCCGGATCGCCGACGACAACCGGGACCTGCTCGTGCGCCACCCGTGGATCGCCGACCTGTCCGTGACCCGCGTGCCTCTGGGCCCCGGAGTGATCGGCAAGTACGAACACGAGCTCACGGCCTTCGACGGCATCGGCCTCACCGACGTGGAGATGGACGCCGCCCTGACCCACCTGCTGGGCTTCGTCCACGCCAACGCCCTGGCCGCCGCCGACGTCGTCGAGCACAACAGCCGTCAGAGCGACGAGGAGTGGTGGGCGATCAGCGCGCCCCTGCTGGAACGTGCCATGGACCCGGAGCGCTACCCGATCGCCGGCCGCGTCGGCGGCACGGTCGGCGCCTACGACCCGGAGACCGTCTGGGCCTTCGGCCTGAACTGCGTACTGGACGGCCTGGCCCGCCTGATCGAGACCAGACCCACCGGGGCGGCCTGACACGGCCCGCCCGCCCGCCGGCGCGCGGCGCAGGGGGGCTTGTACAACCCGCCCCGGAAGCCGCAGTGTTGACCGAGTTCCGTCCCTCAGGTCAGGAGAGCCGGCTTGTCGACCCCCGTCCCGCCCGTCCCGCCACTCCCGGACGCCCCGCACGTCATCGACTCGGCCGGAGGCTGCCCGCACGCCCTCAACGCCCGGCTGCGCGCCCGGGGGGCCGTCGCCGAGGTCGTCCTGCCCGGCGGCGTACCCGGGGCCGTCGTCCTGGGCCACGACGCGCTCAGGGAGTTCCTCGCCCACCCCGACGCGGCCAAGGACCCCCGGCACTTCGCCGGCCTGCACGACGGCACCGTCCCCGCGGACTGGCCCCTGCGGGTCTTCGCCAACGCCCGGGGCATGCACACCGCCGACGACGCCGACCACCGCCGCCTGCGCTCCCTCGTCGGGAACGCCTTCACCGCCCGCCAGGTGGAACGCCTGCGCCCCCGCGTCGAGGAGCTGACCGACGCCCTCCTCGACGACCTCGCCCGGGCCGCCGACGCCTCGCCCGACGCCACCGCCGACCTGCGCACCCACTTCGCCCTGCCGCTCCCGATGGCCGTCATCTGCGAACTGCTGGGCGTGGACCCCGAACACCGGGGCCGCCTGCACCGGTTGTCCAACACCGTGATCGTCTCGACGGACAGCACCCCCGCCGAGGTGACGGCCGCCGTGGGCGAACTCGTCGAACTGATGGGGACCATCGCCGCCACCCGGCGCGAGCACCCCGGCGAGGACCTCACCAGCGCCCTGATCGCCGCGCGCGACGGCGACGGCGACCGGCTCAGCGAGGCCGAACTCATCGGCACCCTGAGGCTGATGCTGGTCGCCGGGCACGAGACCACGCTCAACCTGATCAGCAACGCCGTCCGCGCCCTGTGCACCCACCGCGACCAGCTCGCCCTCGTCCTGGAGGGCAAGGCGACCTGGACGGACGTCGTGGACGAGACCCTCCGCTGGGACGCACCGGTCAGCTGGTTCCCCTTCCGCTACCCCACCCGCGACCTGACCGTCGACGGCACCGTGATCCCGCGGGGCACCCCCGTGCTCGCCGGGTACTCCGCCGCCGGACGGGACGGCTCCGTCCACGGTCCGGACGCCGCCCGCTTCGACGTGACCCGACCCGGCGCCGCCCGCAACCTCTCCTTCGGGCACGGCGCGCACTACTGCGTCGGCGCCCCCCTCGCCCGACTGGAAGCCACCATCGCCCTGGAACGTCTCTTCGCCCGCTTCCCCGGCCTCGACCTCGCCGTACCCGAGGACGAGCTCCCGCGCCAGCGCAGCTTCATCGGCAACAGCGTCGAAGCCCTCCCGGTCCGCCTCACCCGGCGGGTCTAGTGCCGTGACCGGAGCCGGCGGGGAAGGGCCGGACCCTGACCGTCACGGAGTGCAGGCCGGTGGCGCCGTCGGGAAGGGTGCCACGGCGCCGCTCCGGCTGGACGGCGCCGGTGCCGTCCGTCGCGCGGACCTCCAGGGTGTGCCCGCCCGGCTCCGCCTCCCACGTCCACACCCACTGCCGCCACGTGTCGTCGCCGTCCGCCGCCCCGAGCCGTGCGTCCCGCCACGGCCCGCCGTCGGCCCGCACCTCCACCCGCGCGATGCCCCGGTGCTGCGCCCAGGCCACGCCGGCCACCGCGACCCGGCCCGGCGCCGGCGCCGAGTGCGGCCGCGGCGTGTCGATCCGCGACTGCGTCTTGACGGGGGCCCGGGCCGCCCACGACCGCCGCACCCAGTACGCGTCGTAGGCGGCGAAGGTCGTCAGGCGCAGCTCGCGCAGCCACTTGCAGGCGGATACGTAGCCGTACAGGCCCGGCACGACCATCCGGACCGGGAAGCCGTGCGCGAAGGGCAGCGGCCCGCCGTTCATTCCGACGGCCAGCAGCGCCTCGCGGCCGTCCATGACGGTCTCGACGGGCGTGCCGAGGGTCATCCCGTCCACCGACCGGGCCACCAGCTGGTCGGCCGGGCCGCCCTGTGAGGGCGGCCGTACCCCCGCCTCGCGCAGCAGGTCCGCGAGGCGCACGCCGAGCCAGCGGGCGTTGCCGACGTAGGGGCCGCCGACCTCGTTCGACACGCAGGCGAGGGTGATGTCGTGCTCGACCAGGGGCCGCGCGAGGAGCTCCCGCAGACCGAGTTCGAGGGGCTCGGTGACCCCGTCGCCGTGGATGCGCAGCCGCCAGGAGTCCGCGTCCACGCGCGGGACGACCAGGGCGGTGTCCACCCGGTAGAAGTCCCGGACCGGGGTGAGGAACGGGCCCACGCCCGGCACCCGCAGGTCGGCCCCGGCGGGCACCGCGGGCGCCCGTACGGTGGCGGCCGGCAGGACCAGCTCCGCCCGGGAGGCCGTCGCCCCCGCCGCGCCGTGCGATCCGAGCCGCCGCCCGGCGAACCCGGCCGCCGCCGACACGGCGAGCGCTCCCGCGACCAGCCGCCCGAAGCTCCGCCGGTCCAGCCCCGGGCCGCCGCCGGTGCCGGGGCCGCCCGCCGGGCGGCGCCGGTTCACCGCCCGGACCAGCAGGTACAGCACGACCGCGGAGGCGGCTGCGCCCACCAGTGACGGCAGTGCGTCCCGCCACGTCGCCTCCGGCCGGCTCACCGCGGCCGCCGCCCCCAGTGCGCCCGTCGCGCAGGCGAGCGCGATCCCCGCGGGGAGCCGGCGTACGGCCAGCACCCCGGCGGCGGCCGCGAGCGCGGCGAGGACGAGGACGACCCCCAGGATCAGCACCGGCTTGTCGGCGGTGCCGAACGTGCGCACCGCCCACTCCTTGACGGCCGCGGGCGTACGGTCGACCACGGCCGCGCCGACGGCGGCGAGCGGAGCCGCCTCGGGCCGGACGGCGGCCGCGACCGGCTCGGCCAGGGCCAGTCCGGCGACGGCCGCGACCAGCCCGCTCACGGCGCCCGGCCAGTGCGGGGCCCGGCGCCCCGGGTCCGCCCTCCTGTCACTCGCCATCCGTACGTCACCTCCGCCCGGCCGGCCGGGCGCCCGCCGTGCCCGACCGCCCGCCGTGCCCGACCGCCCGCCATGCCCGACCGAACTACGTGGCCTTCGGCGGGGGGAAGGCCAGTACCACGAGCGGGTCCGACGTCGGGGCGGGCGAGCCGCCCGCCGGTTCCACCGTGACACCGATGCCGGTGGCCGCGCCCACCGGGCCCGCCAGCAGGGCCGGGGCGTCGGGGCGCGCCGGGTCCATCAGTCCTGCCGGGCGCATGCCCGCACCGGGATCGGCGAACCACAGCTGGTACACCCGGCCCGGCGGGGGAGCCGCCATCCCGGAGGACACGAACACCGCCCGGTCCCGGTCCCGGGAGACCACCACCGTGCCCGTCCCGCCGTCCGCGAGCCGGCCGCTCGCCAGCCGGGCGTCGGGGGCCGACAGCACCTGCGTCAGCGCCGCCGCCCGGGCCTCGGCCCGCCGCGCCTCCTGCCGGGAGCCGTCCGCCTCCCGGAACTGCCACAGCGCGACCCCGCCGAGCCCGGCCGCCGCCGCCACACAGGCCGCGAGGACCCAGTGCGCCCGGGGCCGCCCGCCCCGCGCCGCGTGCCGGGCCGGGGCCTTCGGCGCCGGGAGGGGCGGCGGTCCGGCCGGGGCCTCCCGGATCCGGCGCAGCACCTCGTCCCGGAACCCGGGCGGCGGCTCCACCGCCACGGCCGAGCCCAGCAGGGCCGCCGTCGCCGCGAGTTCCCGTACCTCCCGCGCACAGTCCGCGCACGTCTCCAGGTGCGCCTCGAACGCGGCGCGCTCCGCCGCCGGCAGCGCGTCCAGGACGTACGCGCCCGTCGCCCCGTGCGGATCGTCCGTACTCATGCGCCCCTCACCCCGAGACAGTCGCGCAACCGCAGCAGGCCGTCCCGCAGGCGCGTCTTCACGGTACCCAGCGGCAGCGACAGCTCCTCGGACACCTCCCGGTACGTCAGGCCCCGGTAGTAGGCCAGGGTCACCGACTGGCGCTGGAGCGCGGTCAGCGAGCCCAGGCAGCGGCGCACCCGTTCCCGTTCGTCGTGCTCCAGCGCGGTCTCGCTCACCTGGTCGAACTCCGGCAGCGCCGCCTCCAGCCGGCCGGCCCGCCGTTCCCGGTCGGCCGAGGCCTGCGCCGAACGCACCCGGTCCACCGCGCGGCGGTGGGCGATCGTCAGGACCCACGTCCGGACACCGCCCCGGTCGCTCCGGTAGCGCCCGGCGGTGCGCCACACCTCGACGAACACCTCCTGGGTCACCTCCTCGGCCTGGGCCCGGTCGCGCAGGACCGCGAGCGTCACGCCCAGCACGCGCCCGCACACCGCGTCGTACACGGCGACGAAGGCGGCCTCGTCACCCTCGGCGACGCGGGCGAGGAGGACGGGCAGGGCCTCGTCGCCGGCCCGTGCCGCCTCAGTCGGGGACCGGTTCTCCGGGGTCCGCACGCATTGCCTCGCATCCGCAGGTCTCGACGGGGATCCGGAGCCGCCGGCCCGCCGGACCGCCGTCTTCGGGACCGTCCCCGGGGCCGGTCGGCCGCCGCTTGCGCAATTCCACCACGCCGTCCGTGAGCCGCTCCCACGGGTCGCCGGGCACGGTCGCGGGCGCGCTGGTCCCGGGCTGCCCCGGCTCGGTCTCGGACACGTCGGTGCACTCCTGTCGGCCGGTCGGCCTCGCGGCCCGTTGACGGCGGAAAGGGGCGGTCACCGGACCGCTCCGGTGACCGCCCCTGACCATGGCCGGGCCAGTGAACCCAGTGCCCGCGCCGTGCGGGGAGCCGTTGGGTGACGGCTCCCCCTCACGGGTAAGGGGATTCCCCCGGAAGGGTGACCACCCCCGCGTGTCGCGGGCGTGGCGAAGGGGGGTGGTGTAATTCGGCGGTCCCGGCCGCCGTCGACGCGGAAGGCGAACCTTCCGGCCGCCGCTCCGTCAGACGGGCAGCGCCCACGCCTGGTCGGGCCGGTGGTCGCCGCAGTCGGTCAGCCGCAGCCGCTCCGCCGGGGCGTCGGGGGTCGCGGCCGCGGCCGGCGCGGTCAGGCACAGCCCGCTCGCGTTCGCGACCAGGGCCCCGTCGCGCCGGTGGCTCCAGCTCTGCGCCTGCTGCCGCCCGGGCGCGCAGCCGTCCAATTCCACCAGGCCGTCCTCGCCCGCCGTCAGGCATTCGCCGGCCAGCAGCAGCCGCCCGCGGTCCCCGAGGGTCCAGCGCTGGTCGGCTCCTGCGGTGCAGCCGGCCAGTACGACCGCGCCGACACCGGAGGTGCTTGCCCCGTCGGCGCACGCGGATCCGGTCCCGACGATCTGACCGGTGGGCACGGCGGGCGCGCAGCCGCCGCGCGGGGTGAGCCGCCACACGACCGTGTCGTGCGCGCCGAGCCGGCCGGTCAGCGAGTCCGAGACCGCGGCGCTGTCCCCGTTCCACAGGTTCTTCGCGTCCACCGTGCAGGAGTGCAGCCCGATGTCGGCCAGGGGTACGGAGACGTTCCGCGCGGACCCGGACCGGTTGAGCACCGCCACGGCGCGGTCGCCGTTCGCGAGCGGCCGGGCCAGTACCTCGAAGGTGGCGTTCGAGGAGACCACCGCGCCCTGCGTGCCCATCGGGTCCTGGTCCAGGGCGATCAGATCGGTGTTGCCGAGCGCGGCCAGTCCGGCCGGGGTGATCTTCGAGACCTCGGAGGACAGGATGAAGGGGGCCGCCATCATGGCCCACAGCCCCACCTGGCTGCGGCTCTCCGCCTCCGTCAGCCCGGGGGCGCCCGCGATCAGGAAGTCGGGGTCGTTCCAGTTGCCGGGGCCCGCGTACCGGCCGAGCCAGCGGTTGTAGCCGTAGTTGCCGAGGACCGAACTCCACCGCGAGGTGGCGGGCGCGGCCGGCTGGTAGACCTTGATGTCCCGGCCCTCGCGCCACAACTGGCCCGTCTCGCCGACCCAGTCGAGGACCTTGTGCCAGTCGGATCCGCCCCATTCGCCCTGCTGGAAATAGGCGGGCGCGGAGGCCGACAGCACCATCGGCCGGCCGCTGTCGCGCAGCGCCCGCGCGACCGCGTTGTACGCGTCCCGGTAGGCCTGTTCCTTGGTCTTGCCGGGCGGCACCCACAGGTTGCAGCCGTCCATCTTGACGTAGTCCACGTTCCAGGACGCGAACAGCCGGGCGTCCCGGGCGTAGTTGTCCTCGCCGCCGCCGTCGGGAGCGCCGCTTCCCGGGTACTTCTCGCAGGTGAGGTACCCGGCGTCCTCGTAGATCCCGAACTTCAGGCCCTTGGCGTGGAGGTACTCGCCGAGCCAGGCCATGCCGTGCGGGAACCTGTCGGTGTCGACGACCAGATTTCCCTGCGCGTCGCGGCTCTTGCGCATCCAGCAGTCGTCGACGGTGACGGTGTCGTACCCCTTGGCGGCGAGACCGCTCGACACGAGCGCGTCGGCGTTGGCGACGACCTTGGCCTCGTCGATGTCGCACATGTAGTGCGCCCAGTTGTTCCACCCCATGGGAGGGGTGAGCGCGAGCGGGGTGTCCGAGGTCGCGCCCGGATCGGCGGGCGCGGCGGCCGGGACCGGCGCGGACAGCGCGGCGGAGGCGGGCGCGGGGCACAGGCACAGGGCGAGCAGGGCGGCCGCGGTCAGACAGGGGAGCGACGCACGCAGGCGAGGCGGCACGGGGTCTCCTTGACGTGGGGGCGGGACCGACGGGCAGTCGTGCGCCCAGTGCAGCGATGTGACTACCCTCTGTCAACACAAGTCTGTGGATATGGCTCGATGACCAGCAATATGGCCGTAGTCGGTGTCACACGGAAGTGGTGATACGCCGTATGTGCCGATGGCTGATACGCTGTATCTCATGCCGAGGAGATCAGCCGCACTGGACCGCGCCACCCCCGAAGCCATCGCCGTGGCCGCCCTGCGGATCCTCGACGAGGAAGGCCCCGCGCAGCTGAGCTTCCGCACCCTGGCCGACCGGCTCGACGTCTCCCACGCCACCGTCCAGCGCCGCTGCACCGACCTCGCCGGACTGCTGGACCTCTGCACCGAACACCTCGCCGCCCGGCTCCCCGACGTCCCCGCCGGCACCGGCTGGGCCGAGGCGTGCGAACTGCGCTTCGGCGCCCTGTACCGGCTGCTCACCGCCCACCCCGGGCTGCTCGTCCTGCGCGGCGGCCGCCCCTGGCTCGGCCGGCAGCTCCTGGCCCGGCTCGTGGAGCCCGCGCTCGCCGACAGCGTCGCCGCCGGGATGACCCCCGCCGAGGCGATGACCGTGTACCGCCGCATGTACCTGCTCACCCTGGGCAGCGCGGCGTTCGTGGACCACCGCGACCCGGCCGCCGCCACCGAGGCCTCCCGGGCCGCCCTCGCCGCCCTCGATCCGGCCGGGTTCCCGGTGCTGGCGGGAGCCCTGGCCGAGGTACTGCCCCCGCTGACCGACCACGAGGTGTACTACGGCGCCCTGCGCCAGCTCATCGAGGCCGCCCGGCCCGCCCCTTGACGGCTCGTCACCCCTCAGCCGCTCCCAACGCCCCTCGCCCGAAAGGCAGTCCGCCATGGAAACGCAGCTCGACTACGCCGCCGTCCGCGCCGCCGCCGACCGGACCGCCGGGGCCGTCCGGCCGGCCGCCGTGGTGCCCGCCGCCGAGGGCGTCTGGTACGCGCTGGAGTACCTCCAGCACACCGGCTCCTTCAAGGCCCGCGGCGCCCACAACTTCCTCGCCGCGCACCGCGCCGCCGGCACCCTGCCCGCCGCCGGGGTCACCATCGCCTCCGGCGGGAACGCCGGTCTCGCCTGTGCCTGGGCGGCCCGCGCCCAGGACGTGCCCGCCACCGTGTTCCTGCCCGCCAACGCGCCCCGCGTGAAGGTGGAACGGCTGCGCGGCTACGGCGCCGACGTACGCCTCGTCGGCGACCGGTACGCCGAAGCCCTCGCCGCCTGCCAGGAGTTCGCGGCCGCCTCCGGAGCCCTGGCCAGCCACGCCTACGACCACCCGCTCATCGCCGCGGGCGCCGGAACGCTGCTCGACGAGATGCGCGACGCCCTGCCCGGCCTGGACGCCGTCGTCGTCGCGGTCGGCGGCGGCGGACTCTTCGCGGGCGTCGCCACCGCCGCACGCGAACACGGAGTCCGCGTCATCGCAGCCGAACCCGAACACTGCCGGGCCCTGAACGCCGCCCTGGAGGCGGGCCGCCCCGTCGACGTCCCCGTCGCCTCCGTCGCCGCCGACTCCCTCGGCGCCACCCGGGTTTCGGCCGACGCGCTGGCCGCCGCCCGCCACGACCACGTCGAGTCGGTGCTCGTCGCCGACGCGGACATCACCGCCGCCCGCCGGGCGCTGTGGGAGGAACACCGCATCGTGGTCGAGGCGGGCGCCGCCACCGCCCTCGCCGCCCTGCGCGCCGCGCCCACGCCGCCGGGCAAGCGGATCGCGGTCGTCCTGTGCGGGGCGAACACCGACCCCGCCGACCTGACGGCCCCCGCCCCCGGGGCGGCGTAGGAGCCGTCGGGCCGGCGGGGTCGCGCACGCCGCCTGTCAGGCGTCGTGGCGGACCACGACGACCGTACTGGCGGCGTACTGGACCACCTGCTGGCTCACCGACCCCAGCAGGGCGCCCTTGATGCCGCCGTATCCGCGCGTGCCGACCACCGTCAGCTCGGCCTCCCGCGACGCGTCCACCAGTACCTGGCCCGGCGCCCCCTTCTCGACCCGGCGGAACACCGGGACGCCGGGCGAGGTGCCGACCGCCTCGGCGACCGTGTCGGACAGCTTCTGCCGCGCCGCGTCCTCGGCGTGCACCAGGTCCGCCTGCTCGGCCGTACCCACCGCGAAGGGATTGGTGTTCCACTCCCAGCTCATGACGGCGTGTACGCGACCGCCGGTGGCCTTGGCCTGGGCGACGCCCCAGCGCAGCGCCTCCTTCGAATGGTTCGAACCGTCCACACCGACGACGATCAGGGGCTCGACGGGCTCACTCACAGCGGGTTCCTCTCGTTTCGTCCGGATCGTCCTTCGCTCCCTGTATACACGGCACCGGGTGCACGACCACGAATGACCACGAGCGACCCCGACTGACGACGGGGGCAACGAGCGGTGGCGGCCACGGGCGGCCGCCTGCGGCCACGGGCGACGATCGTCGCGGCGGTCCGAGACTTTCGGGGACTGCCCCGCCGCCCCGCCCCCTGCGAAGGTCCGTACGTCCCGGTGAAAGGCACCGGACACGGCGGACTCGGAGGAACGGGCGTGGCTCAGCGCAAGGGCTGTCTCATCGGTTGCGGCGTGGCGTTGGTGGTGGGCATCGGCCTCGCCGTGGCGCTCGTCTTCGGCGCCGGGAAACTCCTCGACATCGCCGACAAGACCCTGCTCGACCCGAAGGTCTACGAGGCCCTCCACATCGGCGACCCCGAGGCGGAGGTCCGCGGCAAGCTCCCGTCGGGCGACAGCTTCGTCACCGGCGCCCTGAAGGACGGCGGACCGGCCGAGCCCGAGGGCAGCACCTGCGCCTGGTACCTCTCCAGCACCGACGACAGCAGCTCCGACGTGCTGCGCCTGTGCTTCAAGGACGGCAAGCTCGCCGACAAGGCCGCCTACCGCATGAAGTAGGCCACCACCCGGGGTGGCGGCTCACTTCGCGCACCTGACACCGGACACCGGACACCGGGCTCAGGCGCCGTCCTCGAACCGGGCCGCCGAGCGGCTCAGCCCCTCGGCGGCCGTGGCGCACCGCTGGGCGAGCTCCTCGACGCGGGCGCGGAACGCGTCCGCCTGCGGGCCCTTCCAGTCGAGGCCGTCACAGGCCCCGCGCAGCCGGTCCGCGCGTTCGCGCAGCGCCTCGGCGTGGCCGCGCAGCCCGTCCGCGGGGCCGGACGGACGCCGCCGGGCGGCCGGGACGCCGCTCAAGACCGCTCCTTCCAGGGGGCGAAGGCGTTGGTCACGCCGTCGAGGGCCGGGGCCAGCTCGGGGTGGTGCCGCAGCAGCACCGTGACCATCGAGTTGCGGTCGATCCAGCGCAGCCCCTCGGCCGTGTACACCTCCGGCCGGTAGTCGGTGGTGAAGAAGCGGTCGCTCTTCAGGCGCCGGCTGGCCATCAGGATGAAGATCCGGAAGAGGGTGTCGCTGAACCCGAAGCCCGCCGGGCGGGGTTCGGCGAGGTTCCCGACGAGGGTGTCGACCCGGTCCAGCCGGCCGTCGTACAGCTCCCGCAGCAGCGGGGTGTCGCCCGGGTGCCCGCCGGTCAGCTCCTCGAAGGAGGTCACCGGCCGCTTGCGCAGCATCTGCCGGTAGGCGTTGTAGCGCGGGATGCCGCGCTCGCGGTCGCGCAGGATGTCCACGGTCCCGAGGTCGATCCGCTCGCCGGACAGCCGGGTCAGGCTGCGCAGCGCGTCGGGGTGGTTGTGCAGGACCAGGGCGCCGGGGTGCGTGACGCCGAAGGTGTACAGCAGGTCGCTCGTGCCGTACTCGTCGACGGAGCTGCGGGTCGTCGCGCCCTGCATGTCGTCGAACCCGACGGACTTGCGGACGCCGCCCCGCCGGTGGTCCCGGACGGTGATCTCGTCGGGGATCAGCGGGTGCAGCCGGTACGCCGAGACGAACTCCTCCGTCATGGAGAACGGCGCCGCGTGGTGGTCGGTCGGGGAGCCGAGGATCCCGCTGAGGGCCTCGCCGCCGATCCGGCCGAACCGGCGCGTGACCCAACGCGGCAGCAGACCGTGCCAGTTGGCGTCCATCGACCACTGGAGCACCGGGGTGTCGAGGATGCCCGGAGTCCACTCCACCGTGTGGATCTTCGCCATCAGGGCGGTGTTCACCAGCCGCGCGGTGTGGAAGATCCGCTCGTCGTCCCAGGTGGGGTGGTGCGAACGGACCAGGTCGCAGATCGCGTTGTGTTCCTTGGCGAACAGCGTGTGCAGCAGCGACAGACCGGCCCAGTAGTCGCTGTTCATGCCGGTGGCGTCGAGGCAGTCCATCCCCGGCCGCGGATCGGCGGGCAGCCGCCCGTCCGTCACGATCAGCCGGCCGTGCTCGCCCGTGCGCAGGGAACGGCAGCGGGCCTCGTCCGACCCGTAGATCTGCGAACCGTCCCACCAGTGCGTGACCGTGTTCTCGTACGTCGGCGGCGCGTCGGGCGAGGTGTGCGCCACCGGGTCGGGGCGGGTGCGGTTCACGCGCATCGGACAGGTGCCGCCCTGCTCGGCCCAGTCGTCGTCGGCGGCCAGCGGGACGGTGAAGGGCTCCGCCTCCTCGTTGTCCCCGTGGTTGGCCCAGCCGTGGTTCTGGAACTGGATCCACGCCGCCGCGAGCAGGTTGAGGGTCGGCGCCGGAACGAAACCGCGCCGCGCCAGCAGCTGCCGGCTGACCTCGCGCGGGCTGGGCGACATCAGGGACTCGTCGTCGTCCGGAAAGGCCATGTGCAAGGGGGAGTTGCGGTCCAGCCGGGTACCCACCCGGCCCATGTCCACGTCGTCCGGGTCGTAGCCGGATCCGTCGTACGAACGGAACGGCGCCGGCCGGACCGTCGGCCGGCGGTCGCGCTCGCCGCCCGCGCCGAACGTGTCGTGCAGATTGTGCCGGCGCAGGTCCTCACGGAGCACCGCCAGGTTCAACAGTCCGATCGGACCCGGCAGTTCGTACCACTCCCGCGTGCGGTTGATCCGGGCGAAGGTCGCCGACTCCAGTCGCTCCAGCAAGCCCGGAGGGCCGTACGGAACGGGCGGCGCGGGCGGCACGGCACGGCGCGCCTGCCCGGGCAGCAGCCGCTCACCCCCGGGCGCCTCGGCCTCGGAGGAGGCCTGCGGGGGAGTCGATGGGGCGATGTCGGTCATACGGGGTCCTCAGCGGTCGTGAAGGGTGAAGAGATGCGTACCGGTGACCCGGCCGCGGAAGGCTGCGAGTTCGGAATCGACGTGCGTGCGCGCGTGGGGCACGTCGTGTTCGAGGTTGTGCGCGTACCGCTCGGCGGCGTGGCACAGCGGGAAGGCGTGGGTGTCGTCGGTCCACGTGAACTCGGTGAACTGGGCCGGCAGCGCGTACGGGGATACCGTCGAACGGCCCTCCAGGCTCGGCACGATGTCGTGCTCGTTGACCAGCGAGACCACCTTGGTCCGCGGATCCGCAGCCCGCTTCTGGTCGATGGGCGACCCGATCGCGACGACGTGCGTCACCGTGTACAGGGCGTTGAAGTCCGCGGTCGCCGCCAGGTTCATCGCGGTGATCCCACCCTGGCTGTGACCCACCAGCGCCACCTCCGCACCGGACGGGACGAGCCGGCGCAGCGCCCGGACCACCGCCCGGGTGTACGCCGTTTCGGTACCGCCCACCGCGTTGAGCGCACCCACCAGGTCCTGCGGGCTCTCCTCGTTGAACCCCTTCCCCATGCCCGCGAGCTGCACCACGAAGCGACGCGTCCCGTCCGGCCCGTCGACCTCCTGCACCAGCAGCAGACCGCGGGTGCCGATCAGGCCGATGTTGCGGACGTACCCCACGATCGACCCCGAGGCGTCGATACCGCCGAGCAGCTCCGCCGGGGCCTCGTGGGGTTCGGCGCGGCCCCGGCCCCGGTCGAGGAACGACCAGAAGCTGCCACTGACACCGAGCAGGAACTCCGAGGTCAGCGCCCGGTTGGTGGCGATCTGCCAGCCCGCGCCGTCGTTGAAGGGGTTCTCGTCCGTCAACGCGTTCCAGGCCATGATGTCCGCGAACGACGGCGCGAGGAGCGCCAGGGCGTACTCGGCGCCCTTCTCCGTCAGCAGCCCCTTGAAGATCCGTACGGCCTCCGCCTGCCGGTCCTCGTCGATGGCCCGCAGCACCCGGGAGGTGGTCGGGTTCTCCAAGAGCTCCGGATGCCGCACCGAAGCGGCCCGGATCCGCGCCTTCAGTCCCTCCACGGCCAGACTGACCGCCAGGTTCTCCCGGCTCGTCAGGATCCCCGCCAGCCACACGGCCCGCGCGAGCGGGCCGCGCCCGTGCGCCCCCCAGCCGAAACCCTTCGGATCCGTCAAGGTGGCGAGCAGTGACCGCTGGGCGCGCCGCGCCCGCCGGGGCCCGGCCGCCGCCAACGGCAGCCGGGGCCCGAGCGCGACCTGGGAGGCGTAACGCGTGGCCTCGCGCACGGCGTCGGCCGCGTCGGCCAGCTCACGGCATACGTGGTGCAGGGAAGCGACGTCCGGTTCGGTGACGGACACGACGGGGCCCTTCTTTCTGGGGGTTCCTTCGCCTCCGGGGCGCTCGCGGCCGGGCTCACGGCGCGTGGAGGCGGCCGGTGTGCCGGGGGTCAGGACTGGAGGCGCAGGCGGATGGCGGCGGTGTCCAGGACCCCGGGGAGCGGGCGGCCGGGGTCCAGGACGGGGCGGGCGCCGGTGATGCGGTGGCCCCGCAGGACCTCGGCGCAGACCAGCGAGGTCAGCAGCAGGGCGATGTGCTCGCCCGGGCAGCGGGCGCCGCCGTGGCTGAACGGCGCGATCCGGGTGTCCTCGTGCACGCCCGGTACCAGCCAGCGGCCCGGCGCGAAGAGGTTCGCGCCGTCCACCTGGTCGGGATCGCGCTGGTGGAAGCCCATCGGGACCAGGACGTCCGTTCCGGCCGGGTAGCGCACCCCGCGCCACTGCGTCTCGGTACGGGTGACCCGTACGAGGTCCGGGACGATCGGGTACAGCCGCGTCGACTCCTCCAGGCAGGCCCGCAGCCGGGGCAGGCCCGCAACCCGGGCCGCCGCCTCCGTACGGGCCGCGTCCTGCTCGGCCGGGTGATGGGCCAGCAGGAGCAGGGTCCGGGCGACGACGGGAGCGGCGAGGTCGATGCCGAGGAGCCAGTGGTGGGTCTGGCCCAGCGGGTCCGTGCCCTCGGGGGAGGGCTCGGCCAGGGCCCGGGCGGCCAGGGAGTGGGCGGGAGCGTCGGCTGCGTACCGCGCGATCCGGGCCTCGACCCTCCCGTACAGGGCCCTGGTGGCCTCCGGCTTGCTGCGGCCCATCCAGTTGCCCTGGCCGCGCAGGGTGACCAGCCAGTCCGTCAGCTCCTGGTCGTCGGCCGCCTGGTCGCCGAGGACGACCCGCCGCGAGATGCGGGTCATCGTCTTCCAGAGCAGCGGGAAGTCGACGACGGGCCGGGCGGTCAGCCGCCGGCACTCCTCCTCGACGACCGTCCGGAACTCCTCGCACGAAGGGTGCACCGGCTGGTCGGAGGCCAGCGCCCGGTCGTTGACCCGCCTTCGGTCCTCGCGCACGGCGCCGTGCGAGCAGATCACCCCGGTGGGTTCGAAGACCGACAGGCTGCGGTACTTGTCGGGGGCGTCCATCGCGAGGACGTCCACCGGCTCCTCGAAGAACCGCCGGATGTCCTGCTCGTCGAACAGGACGAGCATCTCGCCGGACAGCGCCCGGACCTGTACGGGCGCTCCGCCGTGGCGGGCCTTCAGCGCCCGCAGGGTCGCGGTCGACCAGCTCGGCTGGTCGATCCGCGAGTACATCGACATGACCCCGAAGCGGGGGTTGGCGACGCCGCGGACGAACACCGGCAGGGTGTGGGTGGCCACGAAGCGGAGCGTCTCCGCCAGGCCCGCCCGGACCGGCGGCGGGCCGAAGACCTCGCCGCGGACGCCCTCGGGCGCCTCCGCCGACTGGGTCACGCCGTCACGACCTTCCCGGGGTTGAGGAGGTTCTTCGGGTCGAAGAGGCGCTTGAGCCCCCGCTGGAGTTCCAGGGAGACGGGGCCCAGCTCGCGCTCCAGCCACTCCCGCTTGAGGGTGCCGATGCCGTGCTCCCCGGTGGTCGTGCCGCCCAGTTCGAGGCCGGCCGCCATGATGTCGTCGTACGCGGTGCGGGCGCGTTCGGCCTCGGCGGGGTCGGAGGGGTCGAAGACGACCGTCGGGTGCAGGTTGCCGTCCCCGGCATGCCCCAGGGTGAAGATCTTCAGCCGGTGCAGGGCGGCGATCTCCTCGATCCGGCCGACCAGCGTGGACAGTGCGGAGCGGGGCACCGCGACGTCCTCGATGAAGGCGGTCAGGCCGCCGCCGCGGGCGGCCATGTACGCGGCGAGGGCCGGACTGACCAGGCGGCGAGCCTCGATGATCGCGCGGGCCTCCTCGTCGGTCGCGGAGGTCGCGATGTGGTCGGAGCCGGCCTCCTTGCAGAGCAGTTCCATCGCCGTGAGGTCCGCCGAGGGGTTCGCGGTGTCGCTCTCGACGATCAGGGTGGCGGCGCTGCCGGGGCGCAGCAGCGGGTGGCGGCCGAGGGCGACGACGGCCTCGGTGGTGGCCCGGTCGAGGAGTTCCAGCGCGGACGGGGTGTGCCCGGCCGCGATGATCGAGGCGACGGCGTCCCCGGCGGCGGTGAGCGAGGGGAACTGGGCGAGGAGCGACAGCGCCGGGGGCCGCGCGGGCCGCAGGGCGAGGGTGGCGCCGACGACGACCGCGAGGGTGCCCTCGGAGCCGACGACGAGGCGGGTCAGGTCGTACCCTGCGACGCCCTTGGCGGTGTCGTGGCCGGTCCGCATGCGGCGGCCGTCGGGCAGGACCAGGTCCAGGCCGAGGACGTAGTCGGCGGTGACCCCGTACTTCACGCAGCAGATGCCGCCCGCGCCGGTGGCGATGTTCCCGCCGATGGTGCAGTGCTCCCAGGAGGCCGGGTCCGGCGGGTACGTCAGCCCGAACTCGGCCACCGACTCGGCCAGGCGGCGCGTGGTGACCCCGGGCTCGCAGCGGACCAGCCGGTTGGCCGGGTCGATGGACAGGATCCGGTCCATCGCGGTGGTGGACAGCACGACGCAGCCGTCGACGGCGTTGGCGGCGCCCGCCAGTCCGGTGCGGGCGCCCTGCGGGACGACGGGGACGTCCAGCGCGTACGCGGTCCGCATGACGTGCTCGACCTGTTCGGCGGTCCGGGGAACGGCGACCACCGCCGGGGTGCCGCACTCGGAGAAGGGGGCGGAGTCCCGGGAGTGCGCGGCGAGGGACGCCGGGTCGGTCAGCAGGACGTCGTCGGGGAGCGCGGTGCGGAGCGCGCGCAGCAGGGGGGTGTCGGTGGTGAGGGGCATGCCGGCCTTCCGGGACGGTGCGGTGCGGTGCGGTGCGTGCGACTGCGGGAGGGCTGCGAAGAGCTGCTGCGGGCCGCTACATCGTGGGGAGTTCGGTGGTGACGGGGACGTCGATGAGCACCGGGCCGTCCTGCTGGAGGGCCGACTCCCGTACCAGCTTGGCGAGTTCCCCGGCGCCGGTGGCCCGGTGGGCGCGCACGCCGTAGCCGGTGGCGATCGCCGTGATGTCGAGCCCGGGGATGTCGAGGCCCGGGGCGCCCTGGGCGTGCTCCACCTGCGCGAACCACTGGAGGATCGCGTAGCTCTGGTTGCTGAGGACGACGAAGGTGACCGGGATCTTGTAGGCCGCCGCGGTCCACAGGGCCTGGACGGCGTAGTGGGTGGAGCCGTCGCCGATGACGCAGACCACGGGCCGGTCGGGGGCGCCGAGCTGCGCGCCGACGGCCGCGGCGAGGCCGAAGCCCAGGCCGCCGCCCGCCGTGAACAGGAAGGAGCCCGGGGTCGCGATCCGGGTGGCGTCGTGGAACTGCCCCAGGTTGGAGGGGGATTCGTTGATCCACAGGGTGTTCTCGGGGGCGCCCTGGGCGATGGCCGTCATCGCGGCCAGCGGGGTGAGGGTGCCGTCGACGGTCTCGACGGACTCCGCCCGGCCGATCCGGGTCGTGGCGGGGGCCTCCCGGCCGGGCAGCTCGGCGAGCAACGCCCTCACGGTCAGGGCGAGGTCCGCGACGATCGCGTCACCGACGGGGGCGCGGGCCGCCTCGTCGGCGTCGCGGGTCAGCTGCACCAGCTCCGCGCCGGCGGGCAGGTAGGCGCCGGGGACGTAGGGGTAGTAGCAGAACACCGGGGCGCCGATCACGAGGATCAGGTCGTGGCCCTCCAGGCAGCGGGAGAGCGGGGCGATCGCCGGGGGCAGCATCCCCCGGTACTGCGGATGCGACTTGGGGAAGGCGATCCGGCCCTCGGTCGGCGCCGACCACACGGGCACCCCGGTCCGCTCCGCGAGCGCGACGACCGCGTCCCAGGCCCCGGCGGCGTCCACGTCGTTGCCGACGACCAGGACGGCGCTGCGGGCACCCGCCAGCCGTCCCGCCAGCTCCCGCACCACGTCGGAGGACGGGAGGGCCGCGTGCGTCACGATGCGGGCCGCCGTCCGCTGCGCCGCCCGGTCCTCGGACTCGTCGAGGGCCACGTCGAAGTCGTCCATCGGCAAGGAGAGGAACACCGGCCCCTGCGGGGGCGCTTCGGCGATCTGCACGGCACGGGCCAGGGCCGGCGCGACGTCCGCGGGGCGCGGGGGCTCGTACGCCCACTTCACCGCCGGCTGGGGCAGGAGCGTGGACTGGGGGTTGGTGAGGAGGGCCTCCATGGTGAGCATGGCCCGGACCTGCTGCCCGGCGGTCACCACCATGGGGGTCCGGTTGGCCCGGGCGTTGAGGATCGCCCCCATCGCGTTCCCGGTGCCCGGCGCGGTGTGCAGGTTGACGAGGGCGGTGGTGCCGGAGGCGAGGGCGAAGCCGTCCGCCATCCCGACGACGACCGCCTCCTGAAGTCCGAGCACGTACCGGAAGTCGTCCGGGAACTCCTTGAGCATGGGCAGTTCGGTGGAGCCGGGATTGCCGAACACCGTGGTCATCCCGCGTGTTCGCAGGACGTCCAGGACCGACTCTCGAACCGTGCGCATGGGGGATCCTCCGCGAAACCGACGGGAACGGTGCGTGATCAATGCATCACACTGTGTCGACCGGGATCAAATTCCATGATCCGTTCGTGTCGGTCCTCGCGGAAGGGTGGCCGGCCGTCCCCCGGGCGTGTTAACGCGCCGGTGGACGGCCCGCCGTGGGCGTCCGCTACGGCTTCCCGCGCACCGGTTCCCGCTCGTGCGCCTCGATGCGGCACATCCAGTGCCCGTCGGTGCTCCAGCCCAGCAGCCGCCGGGCCCGGCCCCCGTCGGCGGCGCCGTCCGGGCCGAAGGCACCGCCGCCGGCGACCAGGCGCAGCCCGGCCAGGGCGGGCGCCAGACGGGCCCGGACGTGGGCCGGCCGCCCGGCGGCCTCCTCGTCGATCCAGGCCAGTACGGCGCGCCGGTCCGTCTCCTCGCACAGCGAGAGGTGGAAGAGCATCTGCCGCCAGGCGTACGCCGCGTCCTTGACCGCGGGCAGCGGGCGCGGGTTGCCCTCGACCCGGGCCACCAGCCGGCAGACCGCGTCGAAGCAGTCACGGGCCAGGCCCGCCCACCCGGGCAGCGGCGCGATCCCGGCCCGCGCGACCAGGGTGGCGAGGTTGTGGGTGGTGAGGATCTGGGCCTGCTCGATCACCGTCCCGTTCGCCGCCACCCCCCAGGCCCCGTCGGTCCCCGCCCGGTCCGCGCACATGCGTGCGAAGTCCGGTGCGCTGCGCGCCCGGTTGACGCCGGTCGCCCGATCGGCCGCGCGGGCCACCGCCATACGGCGCACCGCCCGGTAGTCGATGCCGTAGTAGCGCGCGTACAGGCTGCCGTCGAGGAGTTCGGCGGCGACCCGCGCGGCCACCAGGAACTTGGGCGTGAAGGTGCCCGTGAAGATGTCGGCGGCCAGCTCCTCCACGAACGGCGCACCCAGTTCCGCCTGCCCCGCGAGCTGCGCCAGTTCGCGCACCAGGGGGTTGGGTAGCACCGTCGCGGGAAACGCCCGTACGGCCAGTTCGCCGAGCCGGCGCACCGCCTCGTGGGCCGGCTCCCGGACGTCCTCGCCGGCGCTCCGGTGCCCCGACACCGCCCGGACCCAGGGGAGTTCCTCGATCCGCACCTGGTGCCGGAGGTCGAGCAGCAACAGCGAGCGGCGGCTCCGGAAGGCACGGTACGTCGCCGCCATCAGGTTCCGCAGCGGCCCGTCGGCGTACCGCTCGGCGGTCACCGCGGCGACGAGCTGCGGCACGAGCTCGGCCAGTACCTCGGCCGAGGGGACCACCCCCCGCTCCACCAGCACCTCCAGCGGGGCGCTGAGCGCGCCGGCGACGGCGGCCGCGACCGCGGGCGGGACCACCGCCCCCTCGGGCAGACCGGTCTCCCGGGCCTCCTCGGCGCTCACCGGGGCCACCGGGGACGCCACGTCCGGCGTTCCGCTGCCCTGGTCGAGGCGGGAGACGCGGCGCAGTACCAGGGCGGCCAGCGCGTGGTGCGCCGGCAACCCCGCCTGCCGGGCCTGGATCCGCCGCAGCCGGGCGTGTCCGGCGGAACCGGGCAGGCCGCGCTTGGCGACCATCGAGGTGACGGCCACCTCCAGCAGCCCGGCGAGCCGGGGCGCGAGGGCGCGGCCCGCCACCTGCTCCTCCAGCGCGCGCCGCAGGATGGCGGCGTTCGACTTCGGGTCCAGGTGCTTGGTGCAGCGGGTGTGCTCGGCGGCGAGCGCCCCGTAGCGCGCCAGCAGGGCCGCCCCGTCGGCGTGCCAGTGCGGGCCGGGCGCACCCGTACGCGCCTCCAGGCGATGGGTGAGGAGTTCGTCCTCGAAGGGCCGCCACACGGCCAGGGCCTCGCGCTGGGTCTCCACGGAGGCGTTCGGCCCGCGCCGCGCGAGCGCGGCGGTGGCCTCGCCGACGGTCCGGCGGTGCACGGAGTCCACCCCGGGCGCGGGCCGGTCCGCGGGCCGCGGGGTGAACCGCAGCCGGTCCGCGAACGGCTCCAGCACCCCGACGAGTTCCGCCGCCGCGTCGAAGTCCCCGGCGCGCACCAGCCACGCGACGGCCGCCAGCGCGGCCTCCTCCGGCACGCGCACCTCGTAGCGGCCGCTGTCCAGCAGCTCCCACAGGCCGCGCAGTCCGTCCTCGGTCAGGCAGTGCGCGAAGAGGGCGGCGCGCGTGGCCGGTACCGCGGCCCGCCGTGCGGCCTCCTCCTCGTACGGCAGCAACGGCCCGCCCGCGGAGGCGGCGCCGGTGACGAAGCCGCCGGTGACCACGTCCGGGGTGACCCAGGCGGGCAGCCCGGCGACGGGGGTGCGCGATCCGACGGAGAGCACGCCCCGGGCCATGCCGGACAGGACGTCCTGCCACTGGCGGATCCGGGTCGCGGCCCGCTCGCGCGTGGCGGCGTCCGGGTGGTCCGCGGCGGTGCGCCGGGCCCGGGCGAGCCGGTCCGCGGCGTAGGAGGGGTCGACGGAGGGTGACGGGTCGGGGAGCTGCTTGTCAGCGTTGGCGTTCATGGCCGGCGTGGCAGGTTCCGCCCCTGCGCCCTCCGGGTCCCGAGCCCGGTGCTCTGCTGCTGAGCTACACGCCGTCGTTTCTCGGCCACGAACGTAGTGCGAGGCCCGCGGGACGTACAGCGGATTTCACGGCGGCCCGCCCCGTCGGACGTGGGCGGGCCGTCGTGCGGCCCTTCGGCGGCGCACTCGATAAACCGCATTAGTGCGGCCGGCTCCCGACCGTCGACAAGAAGTCAAACCCGGCCCCGCAAATCACCTTCGTTATCGAAACGATATATGCGCCGGAGGGGTCTGAACTAAAGCGCATCAGTCCAGGTGGGATGGGGGCCAGGTGATGCCGTTCGGGAGTCCGTCGACCCCCCTGTCGGGATTCGGGACGTATGTACCGTCGGCCAACGGGACTTCGGACACGTTGACGGGGTCCGGGTTTCCGGACAGCGTGGGCACGGCTCTCCGGCAGCGAGGCCGGAACTTCCCCCGAAGGCGGCGAAGATGACTCGTTCCCAGGCGACGCGTACGGCCATCACCACCCTGCTCGCGGGCACCCTCCTCTCCCTGTCCGCGTGCGGCCTGAACGGCGGCGGCCAGGGCGGCGGGAACACGAAGGACACGGAGAGGACCGGCACCGTGTCCGGTGAGATCACCTTCCGCACCCTCCAGTTGAAGCCGAAGTTCACCGGCTACGTCCAGGGCGTCATCGACTCCTTCGAGCAGCGCCACCCGGACGTCACGGTGAAGTGGGAGGACGTCCCCGGCGACGGCTACAACGAGAAGCTGGTCGCCGACGCGCAGGCCGGGGCCCTCCCCGACGTCGTGAACCTCTCCACCGACTCCTTCCAGCTGCTCGGGGACCGCGGGATGCTCGCCGACGTCGCCAAGCTGGACGGCGGCGTAGCCAAGGACTACGTGCCCGGCGCCTGGGAGCAGTTCAGACTCCCCGGCAAGGGAGACGGGGTGTACGCCTACCCCTGGTACGTGACACCGGAGATCCTCACCTTCAACAAGGACCTCTTCGAGAAGGCCGGCCTCGACCCCGCCCAGCCGCCCACCAGCGTGGAGCAGTTCTTCGACTACGCCGAGCGGATCGCCGCCCGGTCCGGCGGCCAGTACTCCGTCTTCATGGCCGACCCCAAGGGCCGCCTCCCCGGGGACTGGCAGAAGATGGGCGTCCCGATCCTCAACGAGAAGCGGGACCGCTTCACCTTCGACACGGACAAGGCCGTCGAATGGGTCGGGCGGATGAAGGACCTGTACTCCAAGGGCGCCATGCCCAGGGAATCCCTGCTCAAGTCCGACGACATCAACCAGCTCTACGGCGCCGGCAAGCTCGTCTTCGGCCCCGGCTCACCGGGCTTCGTCAAGGACGTCCGGCAGAACGCCCCGCAGGTCTACGAGCGCACCCAGGTCGCCGGCGCCGTCACCGGCCGCCTCGGCCACATCGGCATCTACGCCCAGGCACTCGGCATCAGGAAGGACACCGCACACCCCGACGCCGCGGCCGAGTTCGCCAAGTGGGTCACCAACGGGCCGAACCAGGTGGAGTTCTCCCGGAAGGCCACCATCTACCCGTCCAACGCGAAGGGCCTCGCCGACCCGTACTTCTCCGACCGGGGCGACGGCAAGGACGCCGAGACGGTGGCCCGCGCCGTCGGGGCCGAGCAGCTGAAGAGCGCCGCGCTCGACGCCAACACCCCCGTCGAGTGGACCAGTCAGGTCGGCGACGCGGTGGTGCGCGAGATGCAGAAGGCCATCCAGGGGGACCAGGACGCGAAGACCGCGGTGCGCAAGGCCCAGGAGGAGGCCAACAAGCTCCTCGCCGCCGCGGCCCGGCCGTGACCGCGAAGGCGGGGGCGGCCCGAGGCCGTCGGGCGAGCCCGCAGGCCGATCCGGGACTGCCGCACCGGACCTGGTGGACGCCCTACCTCTTCCTCGCCCCCGGCCTGGTCATGGTGGCCCTGTTCAGCATCTGGCCGTTCGTCAACACCGTCGTCCTGTCCTTCACCGACGCCCAGATCCTGCGCGGCGGCGGCTTCGTGGGCTTCGCCAACTACGCCCGCGCCCTTCGCGACCCGGACTTCTGGGTCGCCACCGGCAACAGCGTGCTCTACTTGGCCGTCGTCGTCCCCTGCCTGGTCCTGCTGCCGCTGGCCCTCGCCGTCCTCGTCCAGACGAAGGTCCCCGGCATCGGGCTCTTCCGCTCGGCCTTCTACACGCCGGTGATCGCCTCAGCCGTCGTCGTCGGCCTCATCTGGCAATGGGTCCTGCGCAGCGACGGCCTCGTCAACACCGTGTTCCGGGCCCTCGGTTTCGTCTCCGAGCCGGTGCCGTTCCTGACGGACAGCACCATGCTGCTGGTCTCCGCGATGATCGTGACCGTGTGGAAGGGCCTCGGCTACTACATGGTCTTCTACCTGGCGGCCCTCGGGAACGTCCCCGCCTCCCTCCACGAGGCGGCCGCCCTCGACGGCGCCGGAGCCGTCCGCCGCTTCTTCAGCATCACCATCCCGCAGGTCAAGCCCATGATGCTGCTGGTGGGGACCCTCTCCGCCATCTCGGCGCTGCGCGTCTTCACCGAGATCTACATCCTCGGCGGCGAGAGCGGCGGTCCCGGCGGTGGCGCCCGCACCCTGCCCTTCCTGATCCGGCAGGTGGGCCTCGGCTTCTCCGGCGAGACCGGCTACGCCTCGGCCATCTCCCTCCTGCTGTTCCTGCTGACGCTGGTCTTCAGCCTGCTGGGCCGCCGCCTGTCGAAAGGGGACGAGAGTTGAGCACCGCGCGAGAGCGGGGCACCGCGCGGGAAGTGAGCACCGCGCGAGAGCGGCGCACCGCGCGGGAAGTGAGCACCGCGCGAGAACCGGGCGCCGCGCCAGGGCCGAGCACGAGCACCGTGCCGCCCCCTCCGGTCCGTGCCGGCCTGCGCCGCCGCCGGCTCGGCCTCGCCGCCCGGTACGCCACCCTGCTGCTGATGCTGGCCGTCATGCTCGGCCCGATCGTCTGGCAGTTCCTGACCTCGGTCCGCGGCCGCACCGAGAACGTGTACGACGGGGTGCTGCCCTCCCGGCCCACCCTCGACAACTACGTCCTGGTCGCCGAGTCCTTCCCGCTCCTCCAGTACGTCGGCAACACGCTGACCGTGGCGGCCCTGGCCGTCACCTCCAACATGCTCTTCGCCGCGATGGGCGGCTACGCCCTCTCCCGGGCGGGCTGGAAGGGCCGCAAGAGCGTCTTCACCGTCCTGGTGGCGACCCTAATGTTCCCCTTCGAGTCCGTGATGATCTCGATGTTCCTGACGGTGCGGGAGATGGGGCTCGTCGACACCCTCATCGGGGTCTGGCTGCCCGGCGCGGTCTCCGTCCTGAACATCATGGTCATGCGGGCGGCGTTCCTCTCCGTGCCCAGGGAACTGGAGGAGGCCGCGGTCCTCGACGGGGCGAACGAATGGACCCGCTTCACCCGGGTCTTCCTGCCGGCCGCCAAGGGCGCCCTCGCCGTCGTCTGCATCACCAGCTTCATGGGCGCCTGGGACGACTTCCTGTGGCCCCTGCTCGTCCTCACCAACAGCGACCACTACACCCTCCAGCTCGGCCTGAAGACCCTGGCCGGCGCCACCACCACCAGCGACCAGCGGGTCATCGCCGCCGGCGCCATGGCCGCCCTGATCCCGATGATGCTCCTCTTCTTCGCCCTCCAGCGTTACTTCTTCAAGGGCGTGGGCGAAGGCGCCGTCAAGATCTGACCGCCCCGGCCGCCCCGTACAGCGCCCCGTCCGCCCGCCCACCGCCCGCCCACCGCCCGCCCATCGCCCGTCCACCGCCTGACCGACGCCCACCCGACCCTCCCGCCTGGAGCCGCCGTCATGCACGACGACCGCAGCATCACCGAACACCGCCTGCGCCGCGTCCTCACGGAGCGCGTCAAACCCGCCGTCCGCTCCCGCTCGGTGCCGCTCACCGTCGAGCGCTGGGACGCCCCCGGGGAACCCGTCCCCGTCACCGAGGGCCTTGCCGCCCCGTACGGGCCCTGCGCGGCCGGGGACGCCTGGGGCCCCGCCTGGGGCACCACCTGGTTCAAGGTCACCGGCTCCGTGCCCGCCGACTGGGCCGGGCGCACGGTCGAGGCCGTGCTCGACCTCGGCTTCGACCGGATGATGCCCGGCTTCCAGTGCGAGGGCCTGGTCCACCGCCCCGACGGCAGCGAGGTCAAGGCCCTCAACCCCTACAACGACTGGGTGCCCGTCACCGACCGCGCGGAGGGCGGCGAGAGCGTCGAGTGGTACGTCGAGGCCGCCTCCAACCCGGTCCTGGTCGACCACGCGGCCACCTACGAGGGCGACCGGCAGACCAGCGGGGACCAGCCCCTCTACCGGCTGGCCCGGATGGACCTCACCGTCTTCGAGACGCAGGTCTGGGAACTCGTACAAGACCTCGAAGTGCTGGGCGACCTGATGACCCAGCTCGACGGGGCGGACGCCCGCCGGTACGAGATCCTGCGCGCCGTCGACTCCGCGCTCGACGAGCTCGACCTCACCGACGTACCCGGCACGGCCGCCGCCGCCCGGGACCGCCTCACCGCCGTCCTCGCCGCCCCGGCCAACGCCTCGGCGCACCGCATCAGCGCCGTCGGCCACGCCCACATCGACTCCGCGTGGCTGTGGCCGCTGCGCGAGACCGTCCGCAAGGTGTCCCGGACCACCTCCAACGTGGTCGCGCTGATGGACCGGCACCCCGACTTCGTCTTCGCCATGTCCCAGGCACAGCAGCTCGACTGGATCAAGACGTACCGGCCCGAGCTCTTCGAACGGATCAAGAAGAAGGTCGCGGACGGCCAGTTCGTGCCCGTCGGCGGCATGTGGGTGGAGTCCGACACCAACATGGTCGGCGGCGAGGCCATGGCCCGCCAGTTCCTCTACGGCAAGAAGTTCTTCCTCGACGAGTTCGGCATCGAGACGAAGAACGTCTGGCTGCCCGATTCCTTCGGCTACACGGCGGCCATGCCGCAGATCGTCAAGCTCTCCGGCTCCCGCTGGTTCCTGACCCAGAAGATCTCCTGGTCCCAGGTCAACCCGTTCCCCCACCACACCTTCTGGTGGGAGGGCATCGACGGCACCCGCGTCTTCACGCACTTCCCGCCCGTCGACACCTACAACAGCGACCTCGGCGGCGCACAGCTGGCCCACGCGGCCCGCAACTACCGCGAAAAGGGGCGTGGTTCACGCTCGCTGGCCCCCTTCGGCTGGGGCGACGGCGGCGGCGGACCCACCCGCGAACACCTGGCCCGCGCCCGCCGCCAGCGAGACCTCGAAGGCTCCCCGCGGGTGGAGGTGGAGCGGCCCGACGCCTTCTTCGAGAAGGCCCACGCCGAGTACGAGGACGCGCCCGTCTGGGCCGGAGAGCTCTACCTGGAACTCCACCGCGGCACCTACACCTCCCAGGCCAAGACCAAGCAGGGCAACCGGCGCAGCGAATCGCTGCTGCGGGAGGCCGAGTTGTGGGCCGCGACCGCCGCCGTGCGCGTCCCCGGCTTCGGCTACCCGTACGAGGACCTGGAGCGGCTCTGGAAGACCGTGCTGCTCCACCAGTTCCACGACATCCTGCCCGGGTCCTCCATCGCCTGGGTGCACCGCGAGGCCCGCGCCACCTACGCGGCGGTCCGCGAGGAGCTGGAGGCGATCACCCTGGCCGCGCAGAGCGCCCTGGCGGGGCCCGGCGAGGAGGAACTCGTCTTCAACTGTGCCCCGCACACCCGGCGCGGCATCCCGGCCGGCGGCGCCGGACGCCCCGCGGCGCCCGCGCAGCCCGTCACGGTCGAGGAGCGGCACGGCGGCGGGCACGTCCTGGCGAACGGCCGGCTGCTGGTCGAGGTCGACGGCAGGGGACTGATCGTCTCCGCCTACGACCTGGAGGCGCGCCGCGAATCGCTCGCCCCGGGAACCGCGGCGAACCTGCTCCAGATCCACCCCGACTTCCCGAACATGTGGGACGCCTGGGACGTCGACGCCTTCTACCGCAACAAGGTCACCGATCTCGTCGCCCTGGACTCCATGGAGGTCACCGACAGCGGTCCGGACGCGGCGACCGTCACGTTGACCCGCTCCTTCGGCTCCTCCACGGCGGTGCAGACGATCACCCTGCGGGCCGGCGCCCGGACCGTCGACCTCGGGGCCGACGTGGAGTGGCACGAGACGGAGAAGTTCCTCAAGGCCGCCTTCCCGCTCGACGTGAAGGCCGAACGGTCCTCCTCCGAGACCCAGTTCGGCCACGTCCACCGCGCGACCCACACCAACACCTCCTGGGAGGCGGCCAAGTTCGAGATCTGCGCCCACCGATGGATCCACGTGGAGGAGCCCGGCTGGGGCACGGCCCTGCTCAACGACTCCACGTACGGGCACGACGTCACCCGGGACGTGCGCCCCGACGGCGGCCAGACCACCACGGTCCGGCTCTCCCTGCTGCGCGCGCCCCGCTATCCCGACCCGGAGACCGACCAGGGCCGCCACACCCTGCGCTTCTCCCTCGCGCCCGGCGCCACGATCGGGGACGCGGTGCGCGAGGGCCACGCCCTGAACCTGCCCGAACGCACCCTGACCGGTGCGGAACCCGTCGCACCGCTGCTGTCCGTCGACGAGGGGGCGGTGGTCGTCGAGGCCGTCAAACTGGCCGAGGACCGCGGCGGCGACGTGATCGTACGGCTCTACGAGTCCCGCGGCGGCCGGGCCACCGCCACCCTCACCCCCGGCTTCGCGATCACGGCCGCGGTGGAGAGCGACCTCCTGGAGCGCCCCCTGCCGGGCACGGCCGTAGCGGCCCCCGCCGCGGACGGCACCGTCCCCCTCACGCTGCGCCCCTTCCAGATCGTCACGGTCCGGCTGCGCCGGGCCTGACCCCGGGGACGCGGCCCGGGACCGTCATCGCCCCAGGGCCGCGTCCCACGCCTCCGGCGTCCGGTGGTGCCCCCGGTGCCCGGCGGCGAGTACGGTGCGCAGCGCGGCCAGGTGCTCCGTGTCCGGAGGGAGGTCCAGCCCGTCGAGGAGCGCGAGGCCCTCGGCGGGGTCGAGGTCCCCGTACACGTCGTGGTAGCAGAGCAGGACGGCCCGGAAGAGGGCGTGGTGCAGGGCGGGTACGCGGGCGGCGGCCCGGTAGGTGGCGGCCTTCGCGGGCCAGGGGACCGGTCCGGAGGACTCCAGTACGCGGCGGGCCCGGCGCAGCAGGGCTTCCGGTGCGCCGGGCAGCAGCCGGTCACGGTCGTTGCCGAGTACCTCGGCGAAGGCCGTCTCCGAGGTGGTGTGGTCCTCGAACCATTCGACCCAGAGCGAGTAGGTGATCGCCCCGGCGACCACCGGCGCCTCCAGCCGCTTCCGGTAGCCCTCCCACAGGGCCCGGACCGCCACCGGGTCCGGGTCCTCCCGCAGGACGAAGCCGATCTCCACGGTCACCCAGTAGTCGTCGAGGAGGTCCGCGAGGCCGAGGCCGAGCCGGATCCCTTCGGCCGGGTCGGGGCTGTCGTCCAGGATCAGGTCACGGGCCCAGGCGTGGGTGACGTCCTTCGAGGTGAGCCGGCCCTCCCCGGACCCGCCGTCCGTCCACTCGTCCGCGCCGGTCCGGCGCACGCCCTCCCGAGCCAGCCGGCGCCGGGCGAGCTCGCCGTCGGGCAGGTCCGCCAGGAACGGGGAGACGGCGGCCAGGAACGCGTCGGGCGCGGCGGCGTGCACGAGGTGGCCCACCGGGATGGTGGTCAGCCGGGCGTCGGGGACCAGACGGGCCAGCGCGGCGAGGCCGTCCTGCGGGACGTGGCTGGTGGGGCCGCCCGCCACGACCAGGGTCGGGGCCGTGATCCGTCCGAGCCCCTCCCGCCAGGCGGGATCGGGCCGGTCCAGCTGGGCCCGTACCGCGAGGACCATCGCCCAGTCGAAGTCCAGGTCGCCCTCGGGCCGCACCGGGGCCACGGGCTCGCGGGGGCGCAGGTCCGGTACGTCCTCCAGTACGAGCCGGACGACCCGCCAGGGCTGTTCCTGCGCGACGAGGCAGGCCACGGCCCCGCCCGCGGAATGCCCCACGAGGTCCACCGCGTCCAGGCCCAGGGCGTCGAGGAACCCGAGCACGTCGTCCCGCATCAGCTCCAGCGAGTACCGCTCCGTCCGCGCGCTGCGGCCGTGCCCGCGCAGGTCCAGGGCGTAGACCCGGCGCTCCCGGGCGAGTTCGTCCCGTACGGGGGACCAGTGCGCGGCGGTCTCGCCCAGTGCGGGCAGCAGGAGCACCGGGTCGCCGTCCGCGGGACCGGCCGCCTCGTACGCCAGCCGCACCCCGTCCACCGTCACCGTGCGCCGCTCTTCCATGATCCCGAGGCTATCGGGGCCGTGAACTGCGCCACAGGCGGGGGAGGGGCGGGCCCGTGGTGGCGGGATCCGGTGTCCGAACCGCCCCCATCTGTTTATGCACCTAGTTGCAAAACCGGCTGCCCCTCGCTAGAACAGGTTCATCACCCCCGCGCGAGGAGGCGCCCCCCATGAGTTCCCAGAGCCGGTACCCGCACCTGCTGAGCCCCCTGGACCTCGGTTTCACCACCCTGCCGAACCGCGTGATCATGGGTTCGATGCACACCGGCCTGGAGGAGCACCAGGGCGGCTTCGAGCGCCTCGCCGCCTTCTACGCCGAGCGCGCCCGCGGCGGCGCCGGCCTGATCGTCACGGGCGGCATCGCCCCGAACGACGCCGGACGCCCCTTCGAGGGCGGCTCCCGGCTGACCACCGAGGAAGAGGCCGCCGAGCACCGGGTGATCACCGAGGCGGTGCACGCCGAGGGCGGGAAGATCGCCATGCAGATCCTCCACTTCGGCCGCTACGCCTACCACAAGGACCTGGTCGCCCCCAGCGCCCTCCAGGCCCCCATCAGTCCCTTCGTCCCGAACGAGCTCTCCGACATCGAGATCGAGCGGACCGTCGAGGACTTCGTGCGCGCCGCCCGCCTCGCCAAGCTCGCCGGCTACGACGGAGTCGAGATCATGGGCTCCGAGGGCTACCTGATCAACGAGTTCATCGCGGCCGCGACCAACCGGCGCACCGACCGCTGGGGCGGCGCGTACGAGAACCGCGTGCGCTTCCCGCTGGAGATCGTCCGCCGCACCCGCCAGGCCGTCGGCGAGGACTTCATCCTCGTCTACCGCCTGTCCATGCTCGACCTGATCCCCGGCGGCTCCACCCTCGACGAGGTCGTCCACCTCGCGAAGGAGGTCGAGGCCGCGGGCGCCACCATCATCAACACCGGCATCGGCTGGCACGAGGCCCGCATCCCCACCATCGCCACCTCCGTACCGCGCGGCGCCTACACCTGGGTCACGAAGCGGCTGATGGGCGCGGTGAGCGTGCCGCTCGTCACCAGCAACCGCATCAACACCCCCGAGGTCGCCGAGGAACTGCTCGCCGACGGCCGCGCCGACCTGGTCTCCCTCGCCCGGCCCTTCCTCGCGGACGCCGACTTCGTCGCCAAGGCCGCGGCCGGCCGCTCCGAGACCATCAACACCTGCATCGGCTGCAACCAGGCCTGCCTCGACCACACCTTCAGCGGCAAGATCACCACCTGCCTGGTGAACCCCCGCGCCTGCCACGAGACCGAGCTCGTCCTCACGCCGACCCGGCTGAAGAAGCGCGTCGCCGTCGTCGGCGCCGGTCCGGCCGGCCTCGCCTGCGCCGTCTCCGCCGCCGGGCGCGGCCACGCCGTCACCCTCTACGAGGCCTCCGGCCGCATCGGCGGCCAGCTCGACGTCGCCCGCCGCATCCCGGGCAAGGAGGAGTTCGAGGAGACCATCCGCTACTTCGGCACCCAGCTCGTGGACAGCGGCGTCGAGGTCCGGCTGAACACACCGGCGGACGTGGCGGCCCTGCGCGACTACGACGAGGTCGTCGTCGCCACCGGCGTCACCCCCCGCACCCCCGCCATCGAGGGCGTGGACCGGGACAACGTGGTCAGCTACCTCGACGTCCTGCGCGACGGAGCCCCCGTCGGCGAACGCGTCGCGGTCGTCGGCGCGGGCGGCATCGGCTTCGACGTCGCCGAGTTCCTGACCGACAGCGGGGAGGGCGCAGCCCAGGACCCCGAGGTCTACTTCCGGCACTGGGGCGTCGACACCGCCTACGCGGGCCCCGGCGGCCTCACCGCCGCCGAACGCCCCGCCCCGCCGCGCCAGGTGCACCTGCTCCAGCGCAAGACCACCAAGGTCGGCAGCGGCCTCGGCACCACCACCGGATGGATCCACCGCGCGGAGCTCAAGCACCGCGGCGTGGTCTCGGTCGCCGGGGCGACGTACGAGCGGATCGACGACGAGGGCCTGCACATCACCGTCGACGGCGAACCGCGCCTGGTTCCCGCCGACACGGTCGTCCTGTGCACCGGCCAGGAGCCCCGCCGAGACCTGTACGAGGAGCTGCGCGCCGCCGGGGTCGAGGCCCACCTCATCGGCGGCGCGGACGTGGCCGCCGAACTCGACGCCAAGCGGGCCATCCGCCAGGGCACCGAACTGGCGGCCACCCTCTGACCGAAGCCCCTTTCGGGGCAACGGTGTTGTGGCGGCCCGCCCGGGCCGCCACAATCCTCGGGTGACGCTGACACCGGCAGAAGCCGACAGGATCCTCGCCGACAACTTCGCCCCCTGGGTGCTGGCCCTCGGCCTCACCGTCGAGGAGACGGGCACCCGGCACGCCGTGCTGCGGCTGCCCTGGTCCGAGTCCCTGGCCCGGGACGGCGGAGGCCTGAGCGGGCAGGCCCTGATGGCCGCCGCCGACACCGCGACCGTCGTCGCGATCTCCGCCGCGCGCGGCGGGTACGGCCCCATGACCACCGTCCAGCAGTCCACGAGCTTCCAGCGGCCCGTGACCGGCGCCGACGTGCTGATCGACGTACGCGTCACCAAACTCGGCAAGCGGATGGCCTTCGCCGACGTCACCATGACCCCGGACGGCGCGGACGAACCCGCCGCCAAGGCCTCCACGGTCTACGCCCTGCTCGGCTGACCGTCCCCGGCGTCAGCGCTCCGCGCCAAGCGCCCGGACGCCGGTGAGGGCTTCCGCCCGGTCCCAGAGGCGGGCGTTGGCCCCGCGGTCCAGGGCGCGGCGCGTGATGCGGGCCTCGGTGGACGGGCCGACCAGGCCGAACGTCCCGCCCGGCCCGTAGTAGCCGCCCGCGGCCGCGTCCGGGCTGGTCGCGGCGTACAGCAGGGGCTCGGTGCCGGGGCCGACCTCCTGCTTCGGGAGGAAGTCGAGGGTGCTCACGAGGCGGTGCAGCCGGGACGGCTTCCCCCGGCCGAGGCTGGCTCCGGCCGTCTGCAGGTTCGTCTTCGTGTAGCCGGGGTGGGCGGCGGTGCTCCGCAGCGGCCAGTCCCGGTCGGCCGCGAGCTCGGCCAGGTGCCGGGCCATCATCAGGTCGGCCAGCTTGGACTGGGCGTAGGACAGCATGGGGTGGTAGCGCCGCCGCTCGTACTGGAGGTCGTCGAAGTCGACCCGGCCGAAGTTGGCGGTGCCGCTGCTCATGGTGGTCACGCGCGGGGCCGGGGCCGCCAGCAGCGCGGGCAACAGCCGTACGGTCAGGGCCAGCGGGCCGAGGAAGTTGCTGCCGAACTGGAGCTCGAAGCCGTCGGCCGTGGTCATCCGGGCCGGCGGGGCCATCACCCCCGCGTTGTTCACCAGCAGGTCGAGCGGGGTGCCGTCGGCGAGGATCCCGTCGGCGAAGGCGGCGACCGAGGCGAGGTCGGCCAGGTCGATCCGGCGCACTTCCAGCCGTGCCCGCGGGTGGCCGGCCAGGATCTCCGCGCGAGCCCGCTCGCCCTTGGCGGGAGTGCGGACCGCCAGCACCACGCGGGCGCCCGCCTCCGCGAGGCGGCGCGCCGCCTCCTTGCCGGTGCCGCTGTTGGCGCCGGTGACGACGACGAACTTTCCGGACTGGTCGGGAACGGCGTACATGACGGCTCCTTGAGGGCGGCGGCAGCACGGGGCGGTCAGCGCGAAAATAACAGACCGGTGGTCTGCTGCTCTCCTCCGAAGCTAGCAGACCGCTGGTCTGATAACAACAGACCGCAGGTCTGTACGCTGGGCGCGTGTCCATTCCCTCGAAGTTCCAGCGGGCCCGCAGCGAGGAGCAGCGCGCCGCCCGCCGCCAGGCGATCCTCGACACCGCCGCCGGGATGCTCGCCGAGATGCCCGTCGCCCAGGTCACCCTGAACGAGCTCAGCCGCCGGGTCTGCCTCGCCAAATCCAACGTGCTGCGCTACTTCGAGTCCCGCGAGGACGTCCTGCTGGAACTCCTGGCCGCCGCCTCGGCGGAACTCGTCGGCCACCTGGAGCAGACCCTCGCCGGGGAGCTCGACGCCGTACCGCCCGCCGGGCGCCCCGACCGGCTCGCCGGCTGCCTGGCGCGCGCCCTGGCCGAGCGGCCGGTCCTGTGCGACCTCATCAGCGCCCAGGCCGCCGTCCTGGAACGCAACGTCTCCCCGCAGGTCGCCGCCCGGTACAAGCGGTCCGCCATCGCCCAGGCGAGCGCCCTGGCGGCCCTGCTCGCGGCCCAGCTCCCCGTGCTGGGGGAGCGCGACGCCTTCCGTTTCGTCGCCGGCGCGCTCATGGTCACCGGCGCGGTGTGGGCCCACGCACATCCCTCCGCCGCGATGCTGGCGGCCTACGCCGAGGACCCGGACCTGGCCGTACTGCGCCTGGACTTCACCGACACCCTCCGCGAGACGCTGGAGGTGCTGCTCGCGGGGCTGCTGGCGCGCGCGGAGCGTACGGGTCTGGAATCGTGACCGCGTAGGGCAACCGTGACCGCGCGGGACGACGCGGTGGACGTACGGCGAAGGAGCGGCACATGGGCGGACAGTTCGAGGCGACCGTCGAGATCGACCGGCCCGTGGAGGCGGTGTTCGCCTATCTGGCCGACGGCCGCCACGACCCGGAGTTCAGCCCGCGCGTCCAGGAGATCACGAAGGTCCCCGACGGTCCGACCGCCGTCGGCACGGTCTTCCGGAGCAGGGTCAAGGACGCCGGCATGAAGACGGGCCGGGAGTTCCGCATCACCGCCCTCGAAGCGCCGGGCCTGATGCGCTGGAGCGAGCAGAGCAAGAACCTCGTGACGGCCGAGGGCGGCTACGACCTGGAACCCCTGCCCGGCGGCCGCACCCGGGTCCGGATCTTCAACACCCTCGAAGGGCACGGGCTGGGCAAGCTCCTCGTCGGCCTCGCCGTGGGCGCCGCCCGCAAGGACGCCCCCGCCTTCGGCGGCCGCATCAAGGCGGCCGCCGAGGCGGCGCTGCCCGCCTGAGCGCGTGCCCGGGCGAGCGCGTGCCCGCCGGGCGCACGGGCGTCAGAGCGGGCGGATCCGACGGGTCAGAAGCGCGGGCCGGACGGGAACGGTGACGGCGCCGGCGACGGCAGCGCCTCACGGCGTTCCGCCGGGGCCGGCGGGCTCTGGCATGTGATGTCCTTGGCCGGCAGCCGGCCCGTCGCCAGGTAGGCGCTGACCGGGGCGGTCACGCAGGAAAGGGGATCGGCGAGGTACACGGCGTGGCCCTCGCCGCCCCGCGCGAGGACCATCCGCGAACCCTTCAGGGCGCGGTGCAGGCCCTGGCCGCTGACGAGCGGCGTCTGCGAGTCCCATTCGTTCTGCACCGTCAGGACGTTCGCGCGCTTCGTCATCGGCGTGGCCCCCTCCACCGAACGCTGCCAGAACGCGCAGGGCTTGATGTTCGAGGCCATGTCTCCGTACAGCGGGTACTTCGCCTTGTCCCGGGCCGCGTCGCGCGCGTACTGCCCCGGATCGCGCGGCCAGGCCGCGGTGTCCCCGCAGACCACGGCCCAGAACGCGGCGGTGCTGTTGTCCGCGGGCGGTTCGGGCGCGTTCGCGACGCGCGACGCCGTGGGAGCGGCGTGCCGGGCGGATTCCAGCGCCTTCTTCAGGTCGGGCACGGTCAGGCCCGGCGGGCGGGGCGTGCCCTCGGCGGCCGCCTTGAGCGCGGCGATCAGGGGCGCTGCCTGCGCGGGGGAGAAGAACAGCCCCCGCAGGGTGCGGATGTCATCCCCCGTCACTTTCACCCCGTCGAACTCGACGGGCTCCCGGTCGGCGCGCGCCACCAGGTTCCAGAAGGACGCGGACACCGCGGCCGGGGTGGCGCCCAGCCCGAACTCCCCGTCGCGTTCCGCCGTCCAGCGCGTCCAGCGGGCGAAGGCGGGTTCGGCCTCCGTGGCCCACACCTGGAACATGCCGCGCCAGGCCCGCTGCGGGTCGACGCCGCTGTCGAGCACGAAGCGGTCGGTGCGGTCCGGGAACATCTGCGTGTACACCGAGCCGAGGTGGGTCCCGTACGAGTAGCCGAGGTAGGAGATCTTCCGTTCGCCCAGCGCCGCCCGGATCGCGTCCATGTCCCGGGCCGTGTTGCGGGTGGTGATGTGGGGGAGGACCGAACCGGCCTTCTCGCGGCACTTGTCCGCGACGGTGCGCGCCCAGGCCACGTCGGAGGGGAAGGTCTCGGGCCGGTACGGCCGCTGGAAGTTCTCCTCCTCGGGGGCCAGCCCACAGCTGACCGGACTGCTGGTCCCGACCCCCCGCGGGTCGAAGCCGATCAGGTCGTACTTCCCCCTGAGCTCCTCCGGCAGCGCTTCCCGCATCTCCAGGGGCAGGTTGAGTCCGGGTCCGCCCGGACCGCCGGGGTTCAGCAGCAGGACCCCGTGCCGCTCCGCGGGCTTGTCGGCCTTGATCCGGGATATGGCGATGTCGAGGGTGCGGCCGCGGGGCTGCCGGTAGTCGAGGGGCACCGTGAGCGTCGCGCACTCGAACGAGGCCGGCTGCTCGGTGCTGCAGCGGTGCCAAGCGGGCTTCTGCGGACCGTAGTCGGGGACCGGAGCGGCGGCGGCCCCGGTCGCGGTGAGCAGGGGGAGGGAGGTGGCGACGAGCCCGGCGGTGGCCAGCAGGGGGGCGATGCGTTGCATGCGCACGAAGGGCCGTTCCTTTCGGAGAAGGACGTTTCCCTGCCCACCCTGGGCCAAGCGAAGGCCGGGCGAATCATCCCTCAGGGTGCCTCTCGTGCTCCTCACGAATGAGCGGAATTCCGGACAACTGGCCGACACGCCGGGCAGGTTGGGTCCGCCGGCGGACCCCCGCACGCGGATACCGCCCGGAAAACCGTTCCCGGGCGGGGCCCGCACCTCGACGGACCCCGCTTCCCCCGTCCCCAACCCCCTGCGGGCATAGCCCGGTTCGGGGGGCCGCTCAGCAGATGCGCGGCAGCTGCTCCCCGATCGGCAGGTCCACCACCCGCGTGCCGCCGAGGCCGGTCCGCGCCACGACCATCCCCGGGTGGGCCTCGACGGCCTCCCCGATCACCGCGGCGCGGCGTCCCAGCGGGTGGGCGCGCATGGCGTCGAGCACGGCCTCGGCGTGTTCCCGGGGCACGAAGGCGACGAGCTTCCCCTCGTTGGCCACGTACAGCGGGTCCAGGCCGAGGATCGCGCAGGCGTTGGCGACGGCCGGCGGTACCGGTACGCGCGACTCGTGGAGGACGACACCGGTGCCGGAGGCGGCCGCGATCTCGTTCAGGGAGGCCGCCAGACCGCCCCGCGTCGGATCGCGCAGGACGTGCAGGTCCGGGGTGACCGCGAGCATGCTCTGCACGAGACCGCCCAGGGCCGCGCAGTCGCTCTCGACGTCCACGCCGAACTCCAGGCCCTCGCGCACGCTCATGATCGCCACCCCGTGCAGCCCGATCTCTCCGCTGACGATCACGACGTCACCCGGGACGACGCGCTGCGGCCGCAGGTCCACGCCCTGGGGCACGAGCCCGATCCCGGAGGTGTTGACGTAGATGCCGTCGCCGTGCCCCGACTCCACGACCTTCGTGTCGCCGGTGGCCACCTCCACCCCGGCGGCCCGCGCGGCCGCGCCCATGGCCTCGGCCACCCGCGCCACCGCCGAGATCTCCACACCCTCCTCCAGGATGAACCCGCAGGACAGGTAGGCGGCCCGGGCCCCGCTCATGGCCAGGTCGTTGACCGTGCCGTTGACCGCCAGGTCCCCGATGCAACCGCCCGGGAAGAACAGCGGCCGCACCACGTACGAGTCGGTGGAGAACGCGAGGCGGACCCCGCCGAGCGTGACGGCCGCCGCGTCCCCGAGCTGCGCCAGCACCTCACCGCCGAACGCCGGGGCGAAGAGGTGCTCGACCAGCTCGGCGGAGAGCGCGCCGCCGCCGCCGTGTCCCATCACCACGCGGGGGCGGTCGCGCAGGGGGGCCGGGCAGGTCCAGCCGGTGATGTCGAGCGCGGCCCCGGACCCTGCGGTTTCCGGGCGGGTCGGGTGCGGCTGTGCGGTGTCACGCAACGGGGCTCGCCTCCAGCGGCGCGGTCGGAGCGGAAGCGGCGGGCGCGGCGGCCGGGAGGTCCAGCCGCCGGTAGAGGTAGTACGCCGCGCACGCGCCCTCGCTCGACACCATCGTGGCGCCCAGCGGATTGCGCGGAGTGCACACGGTCCCGAAGGCCTCGCACTCGTTCGGCTTGATGAGCCCCTGGAGGACCTCGCCGGCCCGGCACGCGGCCGGCTCGCAGGTGGTGATGCCGGTCACCGAGAAGCGGTGCTCGGCGTCGTACTCCCGGTAGCGCGGCGACAGCCGCCAGCCGCTGTCCGGGATGACCCCGATGCCGCGCCAGGCCCGGTCGGTGACCTCGAAGACGTCCTCCAGCATCGCGAGCGCCGCCGGGTTCCCCTCCGGGCGGACCGCGCGCGCGTACGCGTTGTCGACGGTGTGCTCGCCGCGCTCCAGCTGCCGCACGGTGCGCCGTACGCCTTCCAGGATGTCCAGCGGCTCGAAGCCCGTCACCACGATCGGCACCCGGTGGCGCGCGGCCAGCTCCGGGTACTCGCCCGTCCCCATCACGCTGCACACGTGCCCGGCGGCCAGGAAGGCCTGCACCCGGCAGCTCGGCGAGCGCATGATCGCCTCGATCGCCGGGGGGACCCGCACGTGGGAGACCAGCAGGCTGAAGTTGCGGATGCCGAGCTTCTTCGCCTGGTACACCGTCATGGCGTTGGGCGGCGCCGTCGTCTCGAAGCCGATCCCGAAGAACACCACCTCCCGCCCCGGGTTCTGCTGCGCGACCTTCAGCGCGTCGAGCGGGGAGTACACCACCCGTACGTCGCCGCCCTCGCTGCGCACCTGGAACAGGTCGCGCCCGGTGCCCGGGACGCGGAGCATGTCGCCGAACGAGCAGAAGATCACGTCGGGGCGGGAGGCGATCTCCAGCGCCTTGTCGATGACCTCCAGCGGGGTCACGCACACCGGACAGCCCGGCCCGTGGATCAACTCCACCTGATCGGGCAGGAGTTGATCGATCCCGTGCCGGATGATGGTGTGGGTCTGGCCGCCGCACACCTCCATCAGGGCCCAGGGCCGGGTCACGGTGGCGTGGATGTCGTCGAGCAGCCTGCGGGCCAGTTCCGGGTCCTGGAACTCCTCGATGTACTTCACTGCGGGATCTCCTCCTGCCGGGCCCCGGCGTGCGCCGTGCCCTCCGCGTCCTCGGCGGCCCCGGCGGGCTCGTCGTCGGTGAACGGCCAGGGTGCGCCGCCCGCCTCCGCCGCCATCTCCCAGGGATCTCCGAACTCCTCCTGGAGCATGCCGAGTTGTGCGAACAGCTCCAGGGTCTGCCGGGCCGATTCCTCGTCCAGTCGTTGCAGGGCGAAACCCACGTGGACGATGGCGTACTCGCCGACCTGGAGGTCCGGCAGGTACTCCAGGCAGACCTCCTTCTGCACACCGCCGAAGTCGACGGTGGCCATGCGGGTGCCGTCCCTCTCCCCGATCTCAAGCACTCTGCCGGGTACCGCGAGGCACATGGGCTTCTCCTTGCTGTGGGTGGTCCGTGACGCGCGCGGCCCCCGCTGCGGCCGCGACCACGAGCTGGCCCAGGGCCAGGCCGCCGTCGTTCGGCGGGACGCGGTGGTGCCGCAGGACGGTGAAGCCGCGCTCGCGCAGGTCGCGGGCGCAGGCCGCGGAGAGCAGGGTGTTGGCGAAGACCCCGCCGGTCAGGGCCACGGTGTCGAGTCCGTGCCGCTCGCGGGCGAGCCCGCACAGCACGCCGACGAGCGCGGCGACCCCGGCGTGGAAACGCGCCGCGATCACCGGCCGGTCCACGCCCGCCCGTACATCGGCCGCCGCCGCGGCCAGCACGGGCCCCGGGTCGGCCACGACCGGCCCCCCGGCGTCGCCCCCGGCGGGCTCGCGCAGGCCGAAGACGTACCCGGGAACACCGGCCCCGGGGCCCGCCGCCAGCGCGGCGCCCTCCAGCTCGATCGCGGCCTGGGCCTCGTACCCGGAGCGGTGGCAGACACCGGCCAGGGAGGAGACGGCGTCGAAGAGCCGGCCCATGCTGGAGGTGGGGACGCAGTTCAGGTCCCGTTCCAGCTGGCGTGCCAGGACCCGGAGTTCGTCCGGCGGACAGGCGGCCGCGCAGGGCAGGTCCGGCGCCCAGTCGAGCCCGGCGGCCCGCAGGTGGGACAGCGCCATCCGGTACGGCCGGTGCACGGCGGCGTCACCGCCCGGCAGGGGGACGTAGGCGAGGTGCGCGAACCGGGTGAACCCGGAGTAGTCGGCGAGCAGGACCTCACCGCCCCAGACGGCGCCGTCGTCCCCGTACCCGGTGCCGTCGAAGGCGACGCCGATCACCCGCCGGGCACCGTCGAGACAGTGCTCGGCCATCGCGGAGGCGACGTGGGCGTGGTGGTGCTGGACCCGCACCAGCGGGCGCCCGTCGGCGTGGTCCCGCGCCCACCGGCCGGAGCGGTAGCCGGGGTGCCGGTCGGCGGCCAGCAGCACGGGACGGACGCCGGTGACGGCCTCCAGCTGCCGCTGGGCGCGGCCGTAGGCGTCCTGGGTGGCGAGGCCGTCCATGTCGCCGATGTGCGCGGACAGCCAGGCCAGGCGGCCCTCGCCCAGGCAGAAGGCGTTCTTGAGGTCGCCGCCCGCGGCGAAGACGGCGGGCACCTCCACCGGCAGCTTCACCGGCAGCGGGGCGTACCCGCGCGAGCGCCGCACGGTCAGCGGCTCTCCCTCGCACACCCGCACCACGGAGTCGTCGCAGGGCACGTGGATCGGGCGGTCGTGCGTGAGCCAGGCGTCGGCGAGGCCGCCGAGCCGCTCCAGCGCCTCGGCGTCGTCCGTGACGATGGGCTCGCCCGAGAGGTTGCCGCTGGTCATGACCAGCAGGCGGGGCCCCTCCGGGTCACCCGGCAGGCCGAGCAGCAGGTGGTGGACCGGGGTGTACGGGAGCATCACCCCGAGGTCGGGGCTGCCCGGGGCCACCCCGTCAGCCACGCCGCCCGCGCCCGGTGTCCCGGGGCGACGGCGCAACAGGACGATCGGGCGGACCCCGCCGGTGAGCAGGCTCCGCTCCTCGGCGCCGACCAGGGCGAGCCGCTCGACGTCGGCGAGCTCACGGGCCATCAGGGCGAAGGGCTTGGCGTCGCGCCCCTTGCGGCGGCGCAGCTCGGCCACGGCGCCGGCGTGGGAGGCGTCGCAGGCCAGGTGGTAGCCGCCGAGCCCCTTCACCGCGAGGACCGCCCCCTCGGCCAGCAGCCGGCGGGCCCCGGCGACGGGATCGGCACCGGGCACCTCGCGGGGCGGCCGCCCGGCCAGCAGCAGCAGCCGGGGCCCGCAGGCCGGGCAGGCCACCGGCTGGGCGTGGAAGCGCCGGTCGGCGGGGTCGGCGTACTCGCGGGCGCAGTCGGGGCACATCGGGAAACCGGCCATGGTGGTGTGGGCCCGGTCGTACGGCAGCCCGGTGACGATCGTGAAGCGGGGCCCGCAGTGCGTGCAGGTGATGAAGGGGTGGCGGTGCCGCCGGTCGGCGGGGTCGGCGAGTTCGGCGAGGCAGTCGGCGCAGGTCGCCGTGTCGGGGGAGACCAGCGTCCGGGCGGGACCCCCGCCGCGGGAGGCGACGATGGTGAAGCCGGAGCCGCCCGTGAGGGGCACCTCGCAGTGGTCGACCGCGTCCACGACGGCCAGCGGCGGCGCGTCCGCCGCCAGCCGCTCGCAGAACCGCGACACCGCCTCCGGGGCGCCCTCGACCTCGGCGACGACGCCCTCGGGCGTGTTGGAGACGTGCCCGGCGAGGCCGAGCCCGGTCGCGCGCGTGTACACGTACGGGCGGAAGCCGACGCCCTGGACCACGCCGCGGACGGTGATCCGGCGGCGCTGGACGGCCTCCATCAGCGGGTCTGCGTCACGGAGCCGTGGTGGGCGGGCGGGCGGCGGTCCGGATCGGGCTGCGCGTGACCGGGGACGTGGCCGTGTCCGTCGTGATCGTGGTCATGGTCGTGCCCGTCGTGGTCGTGCACGTGACCGTCGCCGTGCGTGTGGTCGTGCCCGTGTCCGTGGGTGTGCCCCTGCGCCGCCCGGGCCATGACCGGGGCGTGCGCCGCCGCCCCCGCGCCGACGGCCAGGGCCCGCTCCAGCAGGAGACCCCCTCCCGTACCCGCGCGGGCCGAGGTCAGCACCACTTCCACACCCGGGTTGACCTGCTGCACGTTCCGGCGGAAGGCGGCCTCGTCGAACTCGACGGCCTCCGCGATGTCGGTCTTGGTGACGACCACCAGCTGGGCCAGCCCGAAAGCCGTCGGGTACTTGAGCGGCTTGTCCTCGCCCTCGGTCACCGAGGCCAGCACCACCCGCAGGGATTCCCCGAGGTCGTACGAGGCCGGACAGACCAGGTTGCCCACGTTCTCCACGAACAGCAGCCGGGTCTCCTCCGGCAGCCACCCGTCCAGATGACGGCCCATCATCCCGGCTTCCAGGTGGCACAGGCCGTCGGTGAGCACCTGCTTGACCGGTACGCCGGAACGGGCCAGCCGCACCGCGTCGTTCTCGGTGGCCAGGTCCGCCGTCAGCGCCGCCACGGGCACGCCCCGCTCCCGGGCGAGCAGCAGCTCGCGTTCCAGCAGCGCGGTCTTGCCGCTGCCCGGGCTGGACAGCAGGTTGACCACGGTCGTTCCGCGGGCGGTGAGTTCGGCGCGCAGCACCTGCGCGGCGAGGTCGTTCTTGGCGAGCACCGCCTGCTGCAAGTCCACCACTCGGCACATGGGTTCAGGCCTCCTCGGAGATCGGTTCGCGGGTACGGTCGAGGCCACCGCCCGGGCCGTCCTCCCAGGTCACGCTGAGGATCCGCAGCTCGCGGCCCGACAGCAGCTCCACGTCGGTGGCCAGCCCGCAGCCGGGACAGCACAGTTGCGGCGGCATGCCGACCGCCCATTGCGTCGTACAGGCCGCGCAACGGGCGCGGGCCGCCTCGGACAGGGTGACGAGCTCGGCCCCTTCGAGGAGGGTGCCGGCGCAGGCCAGTTCGAAGCAGAAGGCCAGGGCGTCCGGCACCACACCGGCGAGCTCACCGACCTGGAGCCGGACCAGGGTGACGGCGCTCGCTCCGCCCGCCTCGGCGGCTTCTTCCACCTGGCCCACGACGGCCATGGCGATCGACATCTCGTGCATCGGGACTCCGTCCTGCCGGGCTCATTACAGCGGCAGGACCGGGGCGGCGCGGTCGGGCACGCCGACGCCCCGCGCGCCCCGTACGCCATTCGGGGGCGCCGGGGCAGAAGACCGGCGGGCGGACCCGGACGTCACATCCGGCGCAGGCGGAGGTAGCGCCGGATGTCGGGGAGCAGCTGCGTGAGCACGGCGACGAGGGCGGCGGCCGCCGCTCCGCCGACGAAGGCCTTCTTCATGGGGTTCTCCTCAGTTCGCGCGCGGTGTGCGCGGTGTCCGCGGTGGTCTCGGTGTGCGCGGTGGTCTCGACGTGCGGGCCGGCCCCGGCGCCCGGGGCCTCCCCGACGAGCTCCAGGACGGTCCGTACGGCCTCCGGCACGGCGGCGGCCACCGGGGCGCTCAGCCCGATGCCCTCCTCGACCGAGGCGGGTTCGCAGCCGACGACCAGGGTGCGCCGGGGCGGCGTCGAGCCGGTACCGGCGCACAGGGTGCCCAGCAGGGCCAGTACGGCGTCCGGCGACATGTGGTGGCCGTCGAGCACGGCGCCGCCGGGCGGGCCGGAGCCCGCTTCCCCGGCGTCGATCAGGTACACGGTGCCGGGGGCCCCGCCACGGGCGGCGGCGTCGATCAGGACGAGCGTGTCGTAGCCGTCGAGGAGCTGGTAGGCCAGGTGGACCCCGCGCACCCCGAAGTCCACCACCTCGACGTGCCCGGGCAGCGGGTGCCCGGACAGGGCGCGCACCACCTCGACGCCGAAGCCGTCGTCGCCGAGGAAGACGTTGCCGATGCCCGCGACCAGGGTGGCGCCGCTCACGCGTCCTCCAGAGGGGTGACCTCGTCGGGCTGGAAGTACAGGAACCGGCCCTGTTCGCGCCGGATGTCGGCGCCGGGGTCGCCCTCCACCGTGACGGCGAGGTGCACTCCGCCGTCCACGTCGTGCAGGACCGCCTCGACCAGCGCGGGGCGGTCCCGCAGGAAGAGGTCCTGGGCGTCGGTGGGCCGCAGGCCGGGGCGCAGCAGCACCCGGCTGCCCACGCCGACCTGGACCCCGTCGATCGGGATCCGGTCCGGCACCGGGTCCAGGGCGTCCGGCCGGGCCGGGTCCCACCAGGGCGTGTCCGGGCTGAACACCGCTTCCTCGGGCGGGAGTTCACGGATCTCCGGGGGTCCTTCGCCGGTGACCTCGCGCAGGGCCCGGACGGCCCCGTGCAGCCGCTCCAGGACCTCGGGCGGCATGGACTCCGCGAGGTCGATCACCGCGGCCGCCCGGGGGTCCGTACCGCGGGCCTCGCGCTTCTCCCGGTCGGTGAGGGCCGCCGTGCGCAGGGTGAGGATCTCGTCGATCTCCAGGGCGTCGTACATGGCGCCGGCGCTCTCCGGTGCGATGGCCGGGTGGTCCTCCAGGATGATCGGGGAGGACAGGACCACGTCGGCGCGGCCGTCCTCGCCCGCGAGGACGGGCCAGGTGTGCCGGTTGGCGCAGTCGGCGACGGCGCTCCTGGCCCATTCGGGCGGGTCCGTCATCGACAGGAAGGAACCGGCGTCGAGCCCCAGCAGGAGGTGGGCGGCAACCAGCGACCGGGGCAGAGCCGCCTCGCGCGCGTCGCCCGCACCGTCCGGGACCCACGGGCTGGTGTTCTCCACCACCGCGGTGAGTCTCGACACCCGGTACGGGCCCGCGAGTTCGGCGGCCCGTAGCCGTACCCGGCCGTTGACCTCGGCGGTGCGCCGCACCAGCCGGCCCACCGTCCGGCCGTCGGCGTCGAGCACCGCCTCGGTGTCCTCGCGCGCGGGCCGGGAGAACGGCAGCACGATCCCGTCGCCCGCGAGCGCGGCGACGGGGACCTCGTGCACGACCCGTTCCTCGGTCCCCTCGTCCCACGGGACCAGCACCCGGTCCTCCAGGTGCAGTTCACCGGTCTCGGTGAACGAGCCGTCGGCTTCGGCCCGTTGGACCGTACGACGCTGCGCGTGCAGGAACCGCAGCTCGAGGGCGAGCGTCGCCGCGCCCCGGGGCTCCATCAGGATCTCGGTCTGCTGGAAGGAGTGCTCCCCTTGCGCGGGCGCCCAGGCCGGCGGCACGAGCACGCCGAACTGCCAGCGCAGCCGGTTCTTCGCGGCCGAGGCCCGGTACGGGTAGAGCACGTACCCCTCGAACAGGACGGCGTCGGCCACCTGCCGGGCGGTGGCGAAGCGGGCGTCGGCGGCCGTCGCCGCCGGGGTCGTCGTGGTCACGGCGCTGCCCTCTCCGCCGCACGCGGCAGGACCGCGCCCGCCCAGGCGGGCCCGTCGGACGGGGGTTCCGTGCCGGCGGCCGCGCCGAGCAGGGACCGTACGGTCGCCTCCCAGGAGGAGAGCGCGTGCCGCGAACGGTAGGCGAGCAACTCCTCCATGGCGTCGCGCGGCAGCCGCAGCCAGCCGCAGCCCGGGAAGTGCTGCTCCACCATCTCCCGCCACACCGCGACGGGCATCCGGTACGAGGCCTCCCGGTCCCAGGGCACCGGCTCGACCCGGAAGCCTCCGTCACCCGTGAAGGCCGTCCCGGAGAACAGCATCAGCAGCGGGGCCTCGCCGTCCTCCAGGGCGTTGAAGTAGCGGGTCGCCGCGATGTCCATGTCGTACGTGCAGGGCACGACCAGGTCGGTCTCGGTCTCCCCGGTGAAACTGGGGACCATGACCGACACCTGCGCGAACTGCACGGGCTGGAGCGTGCTGCCCCACCGGGAGCGGGCGCCGAACAGGTCCGCCAGCCCCTCGGCCTCGGCGGTCGCGTAGCCCCGCCGGGCCGGCTCGATCCGCAGCTGGCAGCGCAGGGCCAGGGCGTGCACCCGGACGCCCGCGCCGGCGGTGACGCGGAGCCGGAACACGAGGGTGGGCCCGGCCGCGTAGGCGTCGGCCCGCACGCCCGTGCAGGTGAAGGTGAAGTCCGTCGTCGCCGTCATGACCCCAGCGCCCCCTGCCCGGACGTGGACCCGGCCGGGACCTTGACCCGCCGGGCGACCTGCGCGAAGAAGGCGTCCAGCGCTGCCCGCGCCTCGGCCCCGCCGTCGAAGCCCTGCCACAGCAGGCGCATGCGCCCCACCAGCTCGTAGCAGATGTCGATCGGCACCAGATGGCACTCGGTGCGGCCCTCGGAGCGGCGCAGCAGCAGGGCCTCCACGTCCGGTTCGAGCAGCGCGGCCAGCCGGCTGGCGCCGAGTACGGTCTGCCAGGTCTCGGGGTCGAGTTCGCTCTCGGTGGCTCCGGCCGGGCTCGGGTAGAGGGCGACCAGCCGGTCGAGCGCGGCGTTGCGGAAGAAGAACGCGACCCCGACCGGGATCTGCAGGAGCTCCCAGGCGTTGTCGTCGAGCCGGTTGCCCGGATCGGTGAGGTAGCGGTCCGGGACGGCCCGGTACCGCCCGGTCGCGGTGCCCGGCCGGTCGAACAGCAGGGCGCAGGCGGTGCAGGCGCAGACCAGCGCCCGCCGCTCGGTCTCCACGAGGTGGCGGTGGCCGTCCTCCGGCACCACCACCCCGCACAGTTCACAGGTCTCGGGGCGGGGCGGGCGAGGCCCCGTGAACCGGCGCAGGCCGCGCGGGGCGGCCTGCGCGGAGCGGCCCGTGACGGGCCCGCTCACGGCACCCGCGCCGGGGCCGGCGGGCGGGCGGAGATCTGGAGTAGGGCCGGCTGCGGAGCCGCGGCGGCCGCCAGCTCCACCCGGGTCACCTCCGGCGCGAAGCAGGCGAGGGTGTCCTCGACCGCCTTCGGCGCACCCGAACCGGCTGCGGAACCGGCCCCCGAGGAGCAGCCGCAGCCGGAGCCCGCGGGCGCCGGGCGCAGCCGCAGGACCCCGGTGGCCTCGTCGAAACCGATCAGCTCCACCGGGTCGCCGGCGGCGTCCAGGGCCCGCGCGATGCGGGCGTGCACGTCCTCGGGATGCAGGTCGTGCAGGGCCAGCAGGCTCGCGACGAGCTCGTCGTCGAGCAGCCCGCCGGGGAGCCCGCCGCCGCCCTCGGCGCCGAGCCGTTCCACGATCCGGGCGAGCCCGGCCCCGTAGAAGTCCATGAGCACGCGGACCAGTTCCTCCGCCGCCGCGCACGCCTCCCGGTCGCCGGTGGCGGCGAGCCGGTCGAGGACCTCCTCCACCCGCTGCCCCGCCTGCCGGGCGTCGGCCGGGGCGCTCATCCGCCCAGTCCGCTCAGGCCGGTGGGGACGTGCATCGTCTTGACCGTCTTGCCGCCGCCCACGTACATGTGGACCCCGCACGGCAGGCACGGGTCGAAGCTGCGCACCGCGCGCATGATGTCGATGCCCTTGAAGTTCTCCGGGGTGTTCTCCTCGAAGATCGGGGTGTTCTGCACCGCGTCCTCGTACGGCCCGGGCGTTCCGAACGTGTCGCGGGTGCTCGCGTTCCACGGGGTCGGCGGGTAGGGGTGGTAGTTGGCGATCTTGCCGTCGCGGATCACCATGTGGTGCGACAGGACCCCGCGCACGGCCTCGGTGAAACCGACGCCCAGGCCCTCGTCCGGCACCTCGAACTTCTCCCAGGTCTGGGTGCGCCCGGCGCGGACCTCGGCCAGGCCCTTCTCGGCGCAGTGCAGGGCGATCGCGGCGGCGTACGCCTGGAAGTACGTACGGGCCCGGTTGCGCTCCAGCGCGTTGCTCCACTTCGGGATCTTCCACTCGAAGCGGGTCTCGGGCTTGGTCATCGTCCGGGGCAGGGTGATGACGACGCTGTGCCCGGTGGCCTGTACGTAGTCGGTGTGGACGAGCCCGGACAGGGCCGTCGACCACAGGCGGGCGATGGGGCCGCCGCCGGTGTCCAGCGCGAGGTGGTCCTTGCCGTCGAACCAGCGGGGCGACATCACCCAGCTGTACTTGTCGTCGAAGTTCCGCTTCTGGGGGGCCGGGATGGTGTGCTGGTTCCACGGGTGGCGCGGGTCGACCGGGTTGCCGAGCGGGTCGTGGGTGACGAACTGCTCCCGGCCCTCCCAGTCGTCGTAGTACGAGCTGCCCAGCAGGATGCGGATGCCGAGGTTGATCTCGGTGAGGTCGTTGGTGACCAGCTTGCCGTCCACGACCACGCCCGGGGTGACGAACATCTTCCGTCCCCAGTCGGTCATGTTGGCGTACGTGAAGTCGCAGTGCTCCGGGTCGTTGAGCGCGCCCCAGCAGCCCAGCAGCACCCGGCGCCGGCCGACCTCCTCGTAGCCCGGCAGGGCCTCGTAGAAGAAGTCGAAGAGGTCGTCGTGCAGCGGCACCACCCGCTTCATGAACTCGCAGTACCGCATCAGGCGGCTCATGTAGTCCGTGAAGAGCTGGACGGACGCGATCGTGCCGACGCCGCCCGGGTACAGCGTCGAGGGGTGCACGTGGCGCCCCTCCATCAGGCAGAACATCTCCCGCGTGTAGCGGCTGACCTGGAGCGCCTCGCGGTAGAACTCGCCCTCGATGGGGTTCAGGGAGCGCATGATGTCGGCGATGGTCTTGAAGCCGTGCTCCCCGGCGTGCGGGGCGGGCGTGCGCTCGGCCAGCTCCAGCACGCCGGGGTTGGTCTCGCGGACCATCTTCTCGCAGTAGTCGACCCCGACCAGGTTCTCCTGGAAGATGTTGTGGTCGAACATGTACTCCGCGGACTCGCCCAGGTTGATGATCCACTCGGCGAGGTGGGGCGGCTTCACCCCGTAGGCCATGTTCTGCGCGTACACGGAGCAGGTCGCGTGGTTGTCCCCGCAGATCCCGCAGATGCGGCTGGTGATGAAGTGCGCGTCACGGGGGTCCTTGCCGCGCATGAAGACGCTGTACCCGCGGAAGACCGAGGAGGTGCTGTAGCACTCCGCGACCCGCTTCTGCTTGAAGTCGATCTTCGTGTGGATGCCGAGGCTGCCCACGATCCGGGTGATCGGATCCCAGGCCATCTCGACCAGACCGCTGCCGTCTGCGGCCGCCTTCGTCTTCGGTGTCATCGTCTCTGCCGTGACCCTTCTTCGGTGCGGAGTTGCTGAACGGGGATGAGGACGGGCGGGGCCGTCACCAGGGCGGGCGGTAGCCCGTGGTCAGCTTCTGGCCGGTGTGGCGCCACTTCGGCTCCTGGTCGACGGTGTGCAGCGTGATCGCCCGGAGCCGGCGGACCACCGCCCCGTACGCGCCGCTGGCCTTGCTGGACACCTTCGCGCCGGGAGGCTCGTCCATGAACGGCATGAACTTGTCGGGGAAGCCGGGCATCGTGCAGGCGATGCAGATGCCGCCGACGTTCGGGCAGCCGCCGATCCCGTTCATCCAGCCGCGCTTGGGGACGTTGCACTTGACGACCGGCCCCCAGCAGCCCAGCTTGACCAGGCACTTCGGGGAGTCGTAGGTGTGCGCGAACTGCCCCTGCTCGTAGTAGCCGGCCCGGTCGCAGCCCTCGTGGACGGTCGCCCCGAACAGCCAGGTCGGACGCAGCTTGTCGTCCAGCGGGATCATCGGCGCGGAGCCGGCCGCCTGGTACAGCAGGTAGGTCAGCGTCTCCGAGAAGTTGTCCGGCTGGATCGGACAGCCCGGCACGCACACGATCGGGATGCCGGCGTGCGACTTCCAGTCCCAGCCCAGGTAGTCGGGCACGCCCATCGCACCCGTCGGGTTGCCCTCCATCGCGTGGATCCCGCCGTACGTGGCGCAGGTGCCGATGGCGACGACCGCGAGGGCCTTGGGCGCCAGCCGGTCGATCCACTCGCTGGTGGTGATGGGCTGGCCGGTCTCCGGATCGTCGCCGAAACCGCACCAGTAACCCTCGGGCTTGATGCTCTCGTTGGGGATCGAGCCCTCGACGACGAGCACGAACGGATCGATCTCGCCGCGCTCGCCCTTGAAGAACCACTCGATGAACGTGTCGGCGCCGCCGACGGGACCGCACTCGAAGTCGATCAGGGGCCAGTGCACGGCGATCTTGGGCAGACCGGGCAGCACCCCCGTCACGATCTCCTCGATGCTCGGCTGCATCGCGGCCGTCAGGGACACGGAGTCGCCGTCGCAGCTCAGCCCCGCGTTGATCCAGAGGATGTGGATCGGGGGGTCCTCTACCGCTACCGGGTCCTGCGTTGCTGCATCCATGGGGGATGCCTCCTTGGGGAGAAGATCGGGGGGTGGGGAGGGGTGCGCAGCGGGCCGGGTTCCCGACCCCACCTTTCTTGCTAACAGGGAGCGGGCCCGGGTGCTCCGTCATGTGCGGCCAGTCCAGTGACGGCGCCCGGCCGCGCGGCGGCCGCCGGGACGTGCCGGTCCGGCGCGGGACGCACGAGGTGCTCCGGCGTCGCGGCCGGGGTCTCCTTGCGCACGAAGGCGCGGCGCAGGGCGTGGTAGGGCGCCGCGGGGTCGAAGAAGGTCCGCCGCATCAGGGCCAGCTCCGCCTCCCGGTACGCCGCCAGCGGCCGGGCCGCCTCGTCCCGCTCGCGCAGTTCCTTCTTCGCGGAGATCCTGGACTGGGTGGCGGGCAGCGCCGCGAGCTGCGCCGCCAGCCGCGCCGTCTCGACGGCGAACGCCTGCGGCGAGCAGGCGAGCGTGCGGTCGGCCAGCCCCAGCCGGACCGCGGCGTCCGCGCTCAGCGGCAGCGCCTCCGTGGTCAGCCGCGCCGCGACGCCCGCGCCGACGCGGCGCGGCAGGGTGTACGTCCAGTACTCCGAACCGTGCAGGCCCATCAGCCGGTAGTGCGGGTTCAGCACGGCCCCCGACCGGCACCACACCTCGTCGGCGGCGAGGGCGAGCATGGCCCCGCCGGCGGCCGCGTTGCCGCCGAGCGCGGCGACGACCAGCCGGTCGGTGGTGGTCAGGACGGCCTCCACCAGGTCGTCCATGGCGTTGATGTTGGCCCAGGACTCCGCCGCGGGATCCTCGGCCGCCTCGATCACGCCCAGGTGGATGCCGTTGGAGAAGAAGTCCCGCCCGCCGCCGAGGACGAGGACGGAGGTGGGGCGGGCGCAGGCCGTCCGGTACGCCTCCAGCAGCCGCTGGCACCGCTCCGTGCTCATGGCCCCGCCGGGGAAGGCGAACGACAGGAACCCGGTCTGGCCCTCCTCCCGGTAGCCGATGTCGGTCCAGGTGCGCCGCCCCGGGTTGACGTGGAGCGGGGCCGGACGCTCCCGCAGCGCGGGCAGGCGCGCGCCGAGCGCCACGGTGGCGGGCAGCTTGACGGGGACGGGGCCGCCCGGCGTGCGGCGGGCCCGCAGCTCCGGGATCCACACGGCGCCGTCGGCCGTCGCCCGGCAGACCGCCCCCGCCCGGGTCGCCAGCAGCTCGCCGGGGCGGCCCCGGAGGCGGTCCTCCGGGTGGCCGCCGTGCAGGAACCATTCGGCGCCGAGGAGCTCGTCCCGTACGCCCGGCTGGGAGTCGGCGGCCCGCAGCGTCCGCAGGACCCGCTCGGTGGAATCGGCCTCCCAGTCGATGCGGCGGCCCTCCTGGCGCAGGTAGGGGCGGGTCCGGGCGGCGGCAGGGTCCTGGGGCGCGGGGACGTGCGTACCGGAGGCGAAGCGCTCCACGGCCAGCAGGACGGCCCTCAGGGCCGCGTCGGCGATCTCACCCCGGTACAGGTCGCTCTTGCCGACCGGCGGCACCGGGCACTCCGCGGAGGCCCATACGTCACCGGCGTCCATCTCGGCCCCGGCCTGCAGTACGGTGACGCCCCAGCGGACCGCCTGTTCCTGCACGGCCCGGTCGAGGGAGGAGGGACCGCGGTCCCCGACCGGCCCCGGATGGACGATCAGGCAGGTGCGGGACGACCACACCTCCTCCGGGATCGCGGACTTGAGCATCGGGGCGAGCACGAGGTCGGGGTCGTGGCGGCGTACCGCGTCCGCCAGGGAAACGTGGGGCAGGGCCAGTTCGACCGCCACGCGGTGGCCGTGATCGCGCAGCTCGGCGTGGACTCGCTGCGTGAGGCTGTTGAACGCACTCGCGACGAGCAGGACGTACACGTGATCTCCCAGCGGCGGCCCGGTGCCGGAGCGGGGTGACGCCCGGCCTGATCGGCGGTTCGTGACCGGAACACGACCGGCCGCCTGAGATGGTCGGCTGCGGCGACGGCCGCGCGCCCGCAGCCGTGCGGCGGAGTCACTCGAAAGCGCCCATGGAAAGGGCCGCTCGGCCGCAGCCCGACGGGGCGCGCACCGGCCGGGAGCACTCCGCAGCCGGGCTCCGCTACTCCCGCTCCCGCCCTCCCGCTCCCGCTACTCCCGCTCCTCCACGGCGATGGCCCGCTTCAGCTCCTCGTGCGCCTCGCCGCATTCGCCCTCCTGCTGCTCCAGCAGGGCGGCGGCGATGGCGTCGAGCTTGCGCTGGATCGCGTGCTCGGCCCTGCGCTCGGAGTTCTTCAGCAGGGCCAGCAGCAGCAGGGACACCGCGGCCATGGCGTCCCCCGCGAGGTGCTGCCAGATCACGGGCAGGTGGAGGGCGTGCACGACGAGGAACCCCAGCACCAGGGCGACGCAGAGCAGGGAGAACCCGGCGGAGCTGGTGAAGTTGGATGCCAGCTCGGCCAGCTTCTCGAAGCGGCCGAGCCGCCCGTTGCCGCCCTTCTCGGAGGGGTGCTCGAAGGTCATGCGGGGCGCCTGCCCAGACCCGGGCCGGCCAACCCTCCCCGGGCGGGGGCGGCGGCCGGTGTGGTTCCCGTGGCTCGCCGCGGCCGCGCCGTACGGTGGGGCCGTGGCGGAACCTGCGGCAGACGTGATGGACACCCAGACGGCCGCGGCCCACCTCAAGGAGCGGCTGTACGCGACGATCACCATGATCTCCGTCGTCATCGGGCTCGCGGGCAGCGGCCACGTCGAGGCCCTCGGCGCCGCTCTGACGGTGGTGACGGCCTCGGCGGGCCTGTGGCTGGCCTCCCTGGTCGCCGACCAGCAGGCCCACCGGGTCACGCACGGCGCCCTCGCCCGGGGCCGCGACCTGCGCGCCATGCTCTTCGTCAGCAGCCCCCTGCTGCTCTCCGCGGTGGGCCCGCTGCTCCTGATCGGCCTGGCCGCCCTCGGCGTGATGGCCGTGGAGACGGCCCTCCTCACGGCGGCCGGCGTCAACGTCGCCACCCTGTTCGCCTGGGGCTGCTACGGCGGCATCCGCATGGGCGGCGGCACGGCCTTCGCCCTCCTGGCCGGCGGCATCGACGCCGCGATCGGCACGGCGGTGGCCGCCGTCAAGGCCGCGGCGGGGCACTAGGCGGGGCATCAGCGGCGCCCCCGGGTCCCCTCCGCGCGAGGGCCCCGGCCTCGACGGGCAGGCGGCGATATGTGGCCATATCGTGCACAGGGAAGCGGCCGCGGGCGGCCGGGGCCTGGAGCAGGGAGCTGGGGCATGGCGAAGGCGTACCTGGTGGGCAGCGGCATCGCGGCGCTGTCGGCGGCGGCGTTCCTGATCCGCGACGGCGGGTTCGCGGGATCCGACATCGTGCTCCTGGAGGAACAGGACCGCGAGGGCGGCAGCCTGGACGCGGCGGGCTCGCCCGAGACCGGCTACACGATGCGCGGTGGACGCATGTTCGAGCTGCACTTCGAGTGCACCTACGACCTGCTCCGCTCCATCCCGTCCCTGGACGACCCCTCGAAGTCGGTGACCGCGGACACCTTCGCCTTCCACGAGGACTTCGCCTGGGACGACCGCGCCCGCCTGGTCGACGCCGAGGGCAGGATCGTCGACGCCCACGCGATGGGCTTCTCCGAGCGCGACCGCCTGGAGCTCGTCAGGTGCGCGGCCACGCCCGAGCGGCAGCTGGACGGCAAGCGGATCACCGACTGCTTCAGCGAGGGGTTCTTCCGTACGAACTTCTGGTGGATGTGGTGCACCACCTTCGCCTTCGAACCCTGGCACAGCGCGGTCGAGTTCCGCCGCTACCTCAACCGGTTCGTCCACCTCTTCAAGACGTTCGACACCATGTCGGGCATCTACCGGACGCGCTTCAACCAGTTCGACTCGATCGTGCGCCCGGTCCTGAAGTGGCTGACGGACCAGGGCGTGACCGTACGCCTCGGAACCCGTGTCACGGACCTGACCCTCGCGGGCCAGGAGGGGGAGCTCACCGTCACCGCCCTCTCCGTGACCCGGGCCGGACGCGTCGAGGAGATCCCGGTCGGCGCCGACGACCTGGTCATGGTGACCAACGGATCGATGACGGCCGGCTCCGCCCTGGGCTCGACCCACGCGGCGCCCGTACCCGACCCGTCCGCTACGGGCGGTTCCTGGAAGCTGTGGGAGACCCTCGCCGCGAAGCGGCCCGGTCTCGGCAACCCCAAGGTGTTCGACTCGTCGCCCGCGGACTCCTGCTGGGGTTCCTTCACCGTCACCACCCAGGACCCCACCTTCTTCAAGCTGATGGAGGACTTCAGCGGCAGCGAGGCCGGCAAGGGGGGGCTGATCACCTTCAAGGACTCGGCCTGGCTGCTGACCATCGTCCTCAACCACCAGCCCCACTTCCGCGACCAGCCCGACGACACCTTCGTGTGGTGGGGCTACGGACTCTTCCCCGACCGGGTGGGCGACTACGTCAAGAAGCCGATGCGGGACTGTTCCGGCCGGGAGATCCTCGACGAGGTACTGCACCACCTGCGCTTCGAGCAGGCCCCGCGGATCCTCGACAGCGCGATCGTCATCCCCGCCCTGATGCCGTACATCACCAGCCAGTTCCTGGTCCGCAGCCATGGCGACCGGCCCCGGGTGGTGCCCGAGGGGTCCACCAACCTGGCCTTCATCGGCCAGTACGCCGAGGTGCCCGACGACGTCGTCTTCACCGTCGAGTACTCCGTACGCACCGCCTGGACCGCGGTGGCGGACCTGCTCCACCTCGACGAGCGGCCGCCACCCGTCTTCAAGGGCCGGCACAGCCCCAAGGTCCTCGTCGAGGCCCTGGAGACGCTCCACCGACGCTGACCCCGCACGGGGCGGAACGACCGGCGACGGTCCCGACCCGGGAAGGGTCAGGACCGTCGTCCGGCACGTCAGGTCGCGGCTACGGGCGGTCCGGTTACCTCACCGGCTCCGGCTGCGCGTCCGCTTCGTCCACGGGGACCTCCTGCTCCGGGGCCTTCACCGATTCGAGGAGGAGTTGGGCGACGTCGACGACCTGGACGGATTCCTTGGCCTTGCCGTCGTTCTTCTTGCCGTTGACGGA
>NZ_JBEXPG010000041.1:0-74414 GCF_040611935.1 Streptomyces sp. NPDC006512
GACTCGTCACGGCGCAGACCCGTCGCCCAGGCCTCGTAGCCGGTCAGGCCCTCTTCCAGCGGCCTGACCTTCCGCAGCGCGCAGCACAGGTCCGGGTCCCGGTCGTGGAGCTTCGGCCCGTACTCGGCGTCCTGCTCCACGACGCTCTGCCGCGGCGTCAGGGTGATGACGTTGACGTCCATCACCGCGTCCACCGCGTCCCGGGTGCCGATGGTCTCCTCGAAGTGGTAACCCGTGTCGAGGAACACCACGTCCACACCGGGGCGGACCCGGGAGGCCAGGTGGGCGACGACCGCGTCCTCCATCGAGGAGGTCACGCAGAATTTCCTCCCGAAGGTCTCGGCCGCCCAGCGCAGGATTTCCGGCGGGGAGGCGTTTTCGAGGTCCCGGCCCGCGCGTTCGGCCAGCGTGGCGAGATCTCCGTCCGCTCGGGTCTTCACCATCCGGTGACTCCTTCACACGGCAATTTCTTCACACGGCGATTTCTTCACAGGCTCCGCACGCGGCGACTTCCTCACGAATGGGGAACGCGGTGAGCGGTCAGAAATTACGCTGCCGAGATTAGCAATGCCGGAGCAGGAATCGCTGACGGTCCGCTGATCGCGGGTATTTTCGACCCGAACCGGGCGGCGACCAGGGGTTTTACGCATTTCAGGGGTTTTGCGGAGTGCGGTCAGCGGCCGGTAAGCCGCGCATCAGCGGACCGCCAGTACCCCTGTGCCATAGTGGGCCGGAAATGCCTTGGAAACCCGTGCTGGCCGGCGGGCCAGGAATTGCCATTCACCGAAAACAGCCACCGACTGGCCGGTTTACGCATTCTGGCCGACACCCCCCGGAGAGGGCAAGCGGAGAAATGAGCCTGCAAGGACCGCGACGAGGAAGGCTGATACGCCGCCTCGCACTCTGTCTGTCGGCGGTGGGACTGACCGCCTCCATGCTCACCGGAGCGGAACCCGCCGCCGCCGGCACGCCGGAAACCTGGACGTCCACCTTCCAGGGCAGCGACGGCGTCACCTACTCGGCCACCAACCACCTGGTGTCGGCGGCCAAGGGCCCGGGCCGGGAGTGGATGCTCGTCTGGTCGGGTCCGGCCAAGCAGCCCGCGCCCGACTTCCTCACCGTCATCGACGCCACCCCGGGCTCCCCCACGTACGGCAAGGTCGCCAACACCGTCACCGTCGGCCCGAACAACGGCAACGAGCCGCACCACATGCAGTACGTGTGGCACAAGGGCGACCGGATCTACGCCGGCGGCATCATGAGCGACACCACCTTCGTGTTCGACGCGAAGGCGCTGCCCGCGCTGACGATCGCCGGCGTCAACACGACCGTCGACACCCCGTGCGGGACCCTGCCCGACGCCTATCAGGTGCTGAGCGACGGAACCGCGTACGGGACGTACATGGGCGGCCCGAACGTGACCGGCCCCTGCACGTACACCAACGGCGAGGTCCGGGTCGGCAACGGCGCGGCGGGCTCGCCCGGGGAGATCGTCCGCATCGGCGAGGACGGCAAGACCCTCGCCGAGATCCCGGCGGCGACCGAGGGCGGCGAGGACCCGGCGCAGTGCGGCAACGTCCCGGCGCTGCCCGCCGCGAGCTGCGCGAACCCGCACGGCATCGCCGTCCGCGAGGACCTCAACGTGATGGTGGCGAGCGACTTCGCCGAGGCCCGCAACTTCATGACCCCCGATTCCGAGCTGCGGGAGAACCTGGCGCGCCAGACCGTCCGCGTCTTCGACATCGCGGACCGCGACAACCCGACGCTGCGTTCGGTGTCCAAGGTCGCCGACGGTCCGCGCGGGGCGCAGGAGCCGCGGGCGTTCTTCCGCGAGTCCCGGGTCGTCATGGAGACCGCGCTGACCAACCGGCCCGGTCACAAGGGTGCGTTCGTCTCCTCGATGGCGGGCGGCGCCGTCTTCTACACGCCGGACATCACCGCGCCCGCCCCGCAGTGGAAGGAGGTCTTCGACGACACGACCGCCTACCGCACCTTCCGGCGCGACCCGGGGGTCACCGGCAGCGGCGACAACGCGAGCTGGCTGGCCGTCAGCCCCGACGACCGGTTCCTCTTCCACACGGTGATGGGCCAGTCGGTGCCGTACGGCAAGCCGCTGGAGGAGACCACGGGCATGATCTACGTCCTGGACATCCAGAAGCTCCTCGCGGCCGGTACGGGCGCCAAGTGCTCCGTCGACGACCTGAACGAGGCCGTGCGCGGCGGCCGCGAGCGGGACTGCCCGGAGCTCGTCAGCACCGTGCCGATCCGTGACGTGAGCTCGGGCGGCCCGCACTGGGGTGCCATGGACAACTTCAAGCGGGGCGCGGACGGCGTGTACCGCGAGACGCAGAACGTGAGCCGCATCGCGGTCGCGAACTACTTCGTCGCCGGGTCGTTCGGCGGTGGCGGCGACCACCGGGTGTGCATGTTCGACCTGGACCGGCGCGGCAACGTGACCCTCGACCGGTCCTTCCGCGACGAGCACACCGGCAAGCCCTGCGTCGGCTTCAACCGGGCCTCCTGGCCGCACGGCGACTACGGCGACAGCCAGCCGCACGGTGTCCTGTTCGTCGTCAGCGACAGCGTCGTACGACGGTGAGCGCAGTCCTCCTGGCGGCGGTCGTCCTGACCGCCGCCCTGGCGCTGGGCGTGCTGCTGCTGCGCCGGGGCCTGCTGCGGCGCCGCGCGAGCGTTTCGGCGTACTTCGCCGCGGCCGTGGCCTGTACGGTCCTGGCCGGTGTCTCGGCGGGGCCCCTGGCTCCGCCGGCCGGGCCGGCCCGGGCGCTGGGCGGGCCGCTGCTCGGCTCGCTCGGGCTGGGCGGCAAGCAGGTGCCGGTGATGGTGGTGCCGAACCGGCCGGGCTTCAACCTGGTCGCCGTCGGGGCCGGCGAGGCCTCGGCGGGCACCGACCGGGGCCGGCTCACGAAGGGCGGACTGCGGCCCGGCTCCACGCTGACCTGGGTCCCGGTGGAACTCCCGGCGGGGCCGGGGCAGGTGTGGGTGTCGTCGGGCGGCGCGGTCGCCGCGCTGGCGGTGGACACGGGCCGGGCGGACGGCGCCGGGCGGGGCGAAGGCCTCGCGGCGCTGCGCGGCGACGACGGGCCGGAGTGCGCGAGCGCCGCCGCCGGGGCCCTGCTCGGCGGGGACGCGCAGCCGCCGACGGGCTGCCCGGCCGACGGGCTCGCCGCGGCGGACGCGGCCGCGCTGCGGGAGTCGGTGGGGTTCCTCGCCGGGCGCGGGGCGCGGTCGATCGGGCTCGTCGAGGACGGTTCGCCGCGCGGGCGGGCCGCGGCCGCCGAGGTGCGGGCCGCGGCGGGCCGGGCGGGGATCTCCGTCGGGAAGCCGGATTCGAGCCGGCAGCCGCTGGTGGTGACCTCCGGCTGGGCGGGCGCGGACACGGCCGTACGGGACGTCGAGGCGGGCCGCACCGTCGCCGAGGGCACCTACCTGGCGCCCTGGCTGTTCACCGCGCCGCTGCTCTCCCCGAGCGCCGGCCAGCTCATCCCGCTGCGGTACGCGCCGAACAGTCCGGCCGCGGTGGAGTACCTGAAGGCGCTCGGTGCCCGCTTCCCGGGCGAGCTGCCCACCTCCGCCGGGTACGACGCCTGGCTGCGGGCCCGCGGTACGGCCGCCCCCGCGCCCGCGAAGCTGTACGCGACGGCGGTGCTGTACGTGCCCGGCAGCGGTGGCGGCGCGGCCGGCGGCCACCACCACGCGGAGGCCACGAGCTGGCTGCCCAGCGGAATGATCGTCCCGGTCGCGGGCCTCGGCACCGCCTGAGCCGGCCCGGACCCCGCACTCCTCCCCCTCCCCCAGCCCCCGTAGGAGCACGGACAGATGACGGAAACAGCCGCGCCGCCGGTCCGGACCGCACGGACCGCACGGACCGCCGCCAAGCGCCCCGAGGGCCAGTGGGCGCTGGGCGAACGCGAACCGCTCAACGCCAACGAGGAGTTCAAGCGGGCCGAGGACCCGCTGCTGGTGCGCGAGCGCATCGAGCGGGTCTACGCCCGCGAGGGCTTCGCGAGCATCGACCCCGACGACCTGCGCGGCCGGATGCGCTGGTGGGGGCTGTACACGCAGCGCAAGCCCGGCATCGACGGCGGGAAGACGGGTTCGCTCGCGCCGGAGGAGCTGGAGGACGAGCACTTCATGATGCGGGTGCGCAGCGACGGCGGCACCCTCGACCTCGCGCAGCTGCGGGCGATCGCGGACGTGTCGATGCGCTTCGCCCGGAACACGGCGGACATCACCGACCGGCAGAACATCCAGCTGCACTGGGTGCGGATCGAGGACGTGCCCGCGATCTGGCGCCGGCTGGAGGAGGTGGGCCTGTCCACGACGGAGGCGTGCGGGGACTGTCCCCGGGTCATCGTGGGCAGTCCGGTGGCGGGGGTGGGCGCGGCGGAGGTGCTCGACGCGACCCCGGCCGTGCGGGAGATCGCCGCCCGGTACGTCGGGGACCCGTCGCTGTCGAACCTGCCGCGGAAGTACAAGTCGGCGGTGTCCTGGCTGCCGGACGTCCCGTACGAGATCAACGACCTGGCGTTCCTGGGGGCGGTGCACCCGGAGCACGGCCCGGGCTTCGGCATGTGGGTGGGCGGCGGGCTGTCGACGGTGCCGATTTTGGCGCGGCACGTCGGGGTGTGGGTGCCGCTGGCGGAGGTCCCGGACGTGTGGGTGGCGGTGGCGCGGCTGTTCCGCGACTACGGCTACCGGCGGCTGCGGAACAAGGCGCGGCTGAAGTTCCTGATCGCGGACTGGGGTGTGGCGGAGTTCCGGCGGGTCCTGGAGGAGGAGTACCTGGGGCGGCCGCTGCTGGACGGGCCGGCGCCCGAGCTGCCGGCGGTCCCGATCGACCACATCGGGGTGCATCCGCAGCACGACGGGCTGTCGTACGTGGGTGCGGCGCCGGTGGTGGGGCGGCTGTCGGGGACGAAGCTGGCGGCGCTGGCCGATGTGGCGCAGGCGCACGGCAGCGGCCGGGTGCGGCTGACCCCGTACCAGAAGCTGCTGGTGCTGGACGTCGCCGATCCGGAGCCGCTGGTGGAGGCGCTGCGGGGCATCGGGCTGGAGGCGCGGCCGTCGTCGTGGCGGCGGAACACGATGGCCTGTACGGGGATCGAGTACTGCAAGCTGGCGATCGTCGAGACGAAGGAGCGGGCGGCGACGCTGGTCGCGGAGCTGGAGAAGCGGCTGGCGGGCGAGGACGTGTCCATCGGCGTGAACGTCAACGGCTGTCCCAACTCGTGCGCGCGCACGCAGGTCGCCGACATCGGGCTGAAGGGGCAGCTGGTCACGGACGGGGACGGCCGGCAGGTCGAGGGCTTCCAGGTGCACCTGGGCGGCAGCCTGACGCTGGCCGCGGACCAGGAGGGCGGTTTCGGGAAGAAGCCGCGCGGTCTGAAGACCACCGCGGCGGACCTCCCGGACTACGTGGAGCGTCTCGCGCGCGGCTACCTGGCGGGGCGCGCCGACGCGTCGGAGGGCTTCGCCCAGTGGGTCGCGCGCTGCGGTGAGGAGGAGCTGCGGTAGCGGCGCTCCCGCTGCCCGTACGGCTGCGGCCCGGCCCGGGGTGCTCCCCGGGCCGGGCCGCCCGCGTACCCGGGCCCGGGTACGCCCGCGGGCCGGGCCCCCGGGGCGGGGCCCGGCCCGGGTGTGGGGGGCGGGGAGGTCAGGGGGGCGGGAAGGTCAGGGGGCGGCGAGTTCCGCGGCGAGGGATTCGAGGACGACCCGCACGCTGCGGTCCACGTCCTCCTCGGTGGTGCGCCAGTTGACGACCGAGACGCGCATCGCGGCCCGGCCCTCCCAGAGGGTGCCGCCGAACCAGCAGACGCCGCTGCGCTGGATGCGGGCGATGACGGCGCGGGTGACGTGGTCGTCGTCGCCGAAGCGGACGAGCAGCTGGTTGAGGACGACGTCGTTGAGGAGTTCCACCCCCTCGACACCGGCCAGCTGCTCCGCGAAGCGGCGGGTGTGGGCGCAGCAGCGGTCGACGAGGTCGGCGACGCCGGAGCGGCCGAGCGAGCGCAGCGCGGCCCAGACGGGCAGGCTGCGGGCGCGCCGGGAGAAGTCGGGGACCCATTCGATGGCGTCGCGTTCGCCGTCGGTGCCGGGCGGCAGGTAGCCGGCCCGCTCGTTGAGCATGGCGGCGCGGTGCGCTTCGGGGTGGGCGATGACGACGATGCCGCAGTCGTAGGGGACGTTGAGCCACTTGTGGGCGTCCAGCGCCCAGGAGTCGGCCCGTTCCACGCCCTCGACGAGGGGGCGCAGGCGGGGGCTGGCCGCGGCCCACAGGCCGAAGGCGCCGTCGACGTGGACCCAGGCGTCGTGGCGGTGGGCGATGTCGCAGATCTCGCCGACGGGGTCGACGGCGCCGGAGTTGACGTCGCCGATCTGCGCGCAGACGATGACCGGCCCCTCGATCCCGGCGAGGGTGCGGTCGAGTTCGGCGGGGATCATCCGGCCCTTGTCGTCGACGGGGACGTTGCGGATGCGTGCGGTGCCGAAGCCGAGGTAGCGGGCCGCGAGGTCGATGGTCATGTGGTGCTGGGCGCCGGCGACGATCGCCACGTCGGGTGCGCCGCCCAGGCCGTCGCGTTCCACGTCCCAGCCGGCTTCGGCGAGGAGTTTGTGGCGGGCGGCGGCGAGGGAGGTCAGGTGGGCCATGGTGCAGCCGGTGGGGAAGCCGACGGAGGCGTGGGCGGGCAGCCCGAGGAGTTCGAGGACCCACTGGGCGGCGACGTCCTCGGCGACGGCGATGGCCGGGGAGAGGTTGTAGAGGCTGGCGGTCTGGTCCCAGGCGGAGACGAGCCAGTCGGTGGCGATGGCCACGGGCAGGGTGCCGCCGGTGACGTAGCCGAAGTAGCGGGGGCCGTTGGCGGTCGGGATGCCGCCTTCGGCGACGGCCCGGCCGAGGACCTCGATGGTGTCGGTGGCGTCGGCCGGCCCGTCGGGCAGCGGGCCACCGAACATTTTCAGCAGTTGTTCGGAGCCGGCAGTGGCACCCACCGGCCGGTCGGCGAGGCCCGTCAGATATTCGATGGCCTGCTGATAGGCCAATGCGAGAGGCGCACTGTCTGCTGTGGTCATACTACGAACGTAGGGCGCGGGCACTGACGTGCGACTGACTCGAATGGCCGGAACTTCTGGTTACTCGGACGGCGCGGGCTGTTGGACTGTATTACTTTCCCTTGCGGCCCGTTCCGACCGGCGGGCCGATCGCGGTGAGCCATGAGTCATGAGGAGTTCCGATGTCCGACGAGCAGACACGCAAGGTTATCGACCAGTTCAACCAGGCATTCCAGCAGCACGACCCGGGACTGCTGAAGGACCTCCTCGCCGAGAACTGCCGGCTGGAGAACTCCGGGCCCGCCCCGGACGGTTCGAAGCACGTCGGATATGACGAATGTCTGCAGTTCTGGTCCTCGATCGCGTCGAACGCGCAGGCCACGTTCGAGGTGGAGGAGGTCTGGGTGGCGGGCGAGCGCGCGGTGTGCCGCTGGACGCTGCGCTGGGGCCCCGGCGCGAAGGACTTCGTCCGCGGGGTCAACGTGACCCGCCTGGAGAACGGGCTGATCGTCGAGAGCTTCGGCTACGTCAAGGGCTGACGCGCGAACGGAAAGGGGGCCCGGGCCGATATCGGCCCGGGCCCCCTTGCGCTTCCCGCTTTCCGTACGCCGACGGGGACGCTCAGTCGGCGAGCTGCGAGACGATCATCACGCAGTCCTGGAGGGCCTTGGTGGCGTGGCCCTTGCCCTCGGTGTCCTCGACGAGCTGGGTGTTGCCCGGGGTGAAGGTGCGCCAGGTGCCGTCGCTGACCCCGCACTCCAGCAGACCGCTGATCAGGGTCATGATCTGGCGGCGCGGCGCGGGGTGGAAGTCGCCCACGTACCCGGCCGGGAGGAAGAGGTAGACGGCCTGCTTGGCCGGCACGCCCTCGGAAACGAAGATCGGCGGCGCGGGCGGGGCGAAATTGACGGCGGTCACCTCCAGCGTCTCGTCGATGAAATGCGATTCGCCGTTCTCGTCGTTGTAGAGACGCGATACAGCGATTTTGGCGGTCTCGGCACTCACGGGAACTCCCCTGGCATCTGGTGAAGTGGCTCGATCGCCCCTCACTATCCCAGCGGGCGCTGATGGGCCCCTGACCGTTCCCGCCGAATTCGGCCCTCGTGAATCCGTCAGCACCGTGTCAGCCACGGCGTGCCAAGCTGATGGCAGAGAAAGGCCGTTGGAGAGGTTCCCAAAGCGGCCGAATGGGGTCCGGTGGGGTTACCCGCCGGACGGGCTCTGCCCACGCAGGTTCGAATCCTGCCCTCTCCGCAGGTGCTCATCCCAGGCACGCGCATCCCGATCCGACCAAGGGGTGCGCGTGTCTTTGGCATGAGGGGCCCCGGCCGCACCGGCCCGGGCCCCCTCCGGCACCCCTCTCGTCCCCGGACTCGCGGAGCGAGGACGCGGATCCAGCCGATCCGCCCGCGGGTTCCCGTCGACGGATCCGATTCCCTTCCCTGCCCGGCGCGACCGGCCGGGCGTCGTTTCCCGAGCGGCCACCTGTGGCCCGAGCGCCCGAGCGACCCCGAGCGACCCCGAGAGACATGGAGACGCAGTTGCCCAGCACCGACAACCCCAACGTTCCCGCGATCCGCAGGACCGACGCCGCCGCGCTCGTGGAGGAGGTCTCGTCCTGGCTGACCGTGGACGCCGACGAGGTCGACGCCAAGTACCTCGGCGAGCGGGCCCGCGTCGTCGAGGCGGTCACCCGCATGAACGCCGCCGCGGTGGCCGGCCCCGACCGGGACGATGCCCACTACCAGCAGCAGCTCCTGCTGTCGCGGATCTACCAGACGGTGATGCAGATACCGTCGCGGCCGACGGCCGAGGGCTCCGTACTGCTCCACGAGGTCACCCGGCTGCTGGAGCACGCCACCCTCACCACCGAGGACGCCCACCTGGAGCCCGGGCTGCTGGAGTCGGCGCCCGCCGACCCCAAGCAGTTCCTGTCCTGGCTCAAGGGCCTCGTCCGCAAGCACCGCGCGTTCAAGCACCCCTACTACACCGACTTCATCAACCGCGAGGCGCGCGCCGAGGACCTGCGCACGTACGTCATCCAGGAGTCGCTGATCGACGGCCGCTTCGACGACTTCCTCGCGATGATGCAGATCGGCACGGCCGGGGCGAGCAAGATGGAGATCGCCGGCAACTACTGGGACGAGATGGGCAACGGCGACCCGGAGGCCGTGCACACCCACCTCTTCAACAAGATCTACGAGGTCTTCGACGTCCGCGCCGAGGACCTCGAAGCGGCCATGACCACCACCGACCTGCACTCCGGGAACCTCGCGGTGCTGCTGTGCCGCTACCGCCACCTGTACCCCGAGGCGGTCGGCTTCCTCGGGATGACGGAGTGGCTGGCCCCGGACCGGTTCCGCAACGTCGTCCGGGCCTGGGAGCGGCTCGGCCTGCCCGAGGTCGGGATCACCTACCACCGGCTGCACATCACCATCGACTCGCAGCACGCGGCGGGCTGGTTCCACAACGTGGTCATCCCGAGCGCCGACACCGCCCACATGCGCCGGGGCATCGCCCGCGGCGCGCTGTGGCGGGCCAACTCCTCCGCCCGCCACCTCGACGAGCGCCTGGAGCTGGCGCGGCTGTCCGCCGAGCGCACCCCCGTCGCCGCGGGCTGAGGGCCGTGCCGTCGCCGAGTGGGCACGCGCTGCGCGAGCACGGTTTCGCACTGGCCGGGCTGCCGCCCGTGCCCGCGGTGGTCGCGGCCGGTTTCGGGGAGGATCCGGGGCGCGTCCTGCGGCTGCGGATGTCGTGGACGGCGGACGACGACTGGCTGTTCCAGTACGTGCCCGCCCCGGCGGCCGCCGGGCCCGCGAACCCGGTACGGGACCTCGCGGACCGGCGGCTGGCGGCGGGGCTGTCGGCCCTGCTGCGGCGCACCCTCAGCGGGCCGTGGCTCGACATCCACGCCGACTGGCTGATCGAGCTGCACCGCATCCGTACGGTCGCCCCCGCCGGGGCGGCGGTACGGGTGGAGCCGCCCGGGCCGGCTCCGGCCGGCTGCGCGTTCACGCTGGTGGCGGTGGCCGGCCGGGAGGGTGCGGGGAGCCTGCGCTCGCTGCTGTACGGGCCGGGGCGCGGCGCACCGCCCGTGGAGGCGGCGCCCGCGCCCGGGCAAGGCGTCCTGCTGGACCGGCGGGCCGTCGTCCACGACCGTCACGAGCTGCTGGCCGGCTCCGGCGGACCGGTGGTGCAGGACCTCCTCCTCGCGCACCTGTGCCCGGCCGCAGGGCCGGTCCAGACGGCGCCCGGACCGGCCCTGCGGCGGCGCCCGATGCTGGTGCGCGGCCCGGCCGGCACGGTGGTGCGCACCCGCCCGGCGTTGCGCTGAGGACCGGGCGGGGCCGGTGCGGGGCGGTGGGGGATTCCCCCGCCGCCCCGCTCTCCGCGTGCCGGGACCGTCCACGGCCGCGCCCCCGTACGGGGATCCGTACGGGGGCGCGGGCGGGGAGGGGTGGTGGGGGTCAGGACGCGGCGGCTCCTTCGCGGAGCAGGGCGTCGAGGCGGGCGAGGCCCTCGTCGCTGGCGCGGGCCGCCTCCAGGTCGTCGGGGGCGGCGGCGCAGGCCTGGAACTGTTCGACGACCAGCAGGCCCTGGGCCTGGATCTCCTCGGTCGTCCCGGTCTCCTCGGACATCGGGGCCTCCCTCTCAGACCGCGTTGCAGGCGCGGAAGACGTGGACCAGCGCGGGCAGGCTGGCCCGGTGCTGGAAGGCGATGTACTCGGGCAGCACCGCGGAGGGCGCCCACTTCTGCTTGTACTCCAGCTGCGTGCGCGCCGGGTAGATGTGCGCGCCGTGCTCCCAGAGGTGCTCCATGAACCAGTGGAAGCCCCGGCTGTGGCCCGGGAACTGGGGGGCCGTCAGGGAGGTGAAGGGGGTGAAGCCGAAGTGCAGCCAGCGGGTGCCCTCGGCGGTGAACACGTCGATGGCCGCCTTGTTGAGGGCCTCCATCACCCCGGGCGGGGAGTCGGGCCGGCGCCGGCTCAGGTCGTGCATCCAGCCGGGCCGCGGTCCGTAGACGGGGGCGTAGGAGACGTAGCCGATGAGCTGTCCGTCGCGGACGGCGGCGAAGAGGCGGCGCAGCGGCTGGTAGCGGCCGCCGGTCTGGCCGACGAGGAACTCCAGCGGTTTGACGCCCTCGCCCTTGGTGGCGAGCCAGGCGGTGTCGAGTTCGGCGATCTCGTCGGCGTGGTCCTCGAAGGGGACCTCCTTGATCTCCAGGCCGCTGCGCAGCGCCCGGGAGATCTTGTTGCGGAGCTGCATGAACCTGGTGCCGGCCAGGGTGAAGGTCTCCAGGTCGACGGCGTAGGAGGCGCCCATCTGGTTCACGGTGAAGCCCTGGTCGACGTAGACGTCGGCGTCCGCGCCCTGGAGCTGTACCGAGACGATCTCGCGGCCCTGTTCCGCGGCGAAGGCGGTGAAGCCGGCGAGGAGCCGGGCCCGGGGGCCGTCCGGTCCGGCCGGGGTGAAGGGCGCGAAGGGGCCGCCGAACTGCACCAGGTAGCGGCCCACGGGCCGGTAGACGATGATCCCGGGCTGGTCCGGGAGCCGGAAATAGCTGTTCCCGTCACTGAAGGCGAAATACGCGCTCGGATTTCCGGCGTCCGCGTACCGCCGGATGGCGTCGAGTGCGGCATCCGTCTCCAGAATCGTTCCGGTCATTTCAGATCCATTCTCCCGCGGGCACTTCCCCACTTATGGCACGGGCGGCGCGCCGCCACAAGTGCCACAGGGGGTGGCGGTCAGCTGCCGGTCAGGGAAGGGTCAGAAGAAAGCACTGGTCAGAAGGGTGTCAGGCCTCAGTCAGACGGTGAGTGAAACACTGCTTTCCGAATATTGGCTTTCGGATCACAGGAATGCATTCACCGGTCCGGAGGAGAATTCCGAGAGAGCCCGAGGAGAACACGCCGATGCGTTCCCTGACGACAGCGCGCGGGATCTGCGAGCAATTCCATCCAGGTCTTCTCGACGCGCTTGAGGACCTGCCGCTCACCTCTGCGGAGGGCGGGGCGCGGGAGAGCGCGGACAGTCCGGTGCTGGAGCTGTACCGCAAGTTCGGCGGTCCCGGACTGCTCGTGCCCGCCGCGTACGGCGGCGCGGCCGCGGGGCCGCTGGAGGCGGTGCGGGTGCAGCGGGCGGTCGCCGCCGCCTCGCCCTCGCTGGGGGTCGCCTCGACGATGCACCACTTCACCGTCGCGATGCTGTTCCGGCTGGCGGAGGCCACCGGCCGGCTCACCCCGGCCCAGCTGAAGCTGATGCGGGCGGTGGCCCCGGAGGGGCTGCTGCTGGCCTCCGGCTGGGCGGAGGGGCGTACCAGCCAGAACATCCTGGCGCCGTCCGTCGTCGCGGAGCGCACGCCCGGCGGGTACCGGGTCAACGGGTCGAAGAAGCCGTGCAGCCTGTCCCGTTCGATGGACGTGCTCACGGCGAGCGTGCAGGTGACGGGGGAGGACGGGCGCTCCGGTCTGGCGCTGATGCTCATCCCGGCCTCCTCCCCCGGCGTCGGGACCCGGCCGTTCTGGGGGACGCCCGTGCTGGCGGCCGCGCAGAGCGACGAGGTCCTGCTGACCGACGTGGAGGTGCCGCGGGACCTCGTCATCCACAGCACCCCCGAGGACGCCGACCGGCTCGACGACCTGCAGACGGCCGGGTTCACCTGGTTCGAACTCCTCGCCACCTCCACGTACGTGGGCGCCGCCTCGGCGCTCGTCGCCCGGGTGCTGGCCGGCGCGCGGGGCACGGCCGACGAGCGGGCCCGGCTGGCGGTCCGGCTCGACGCCGCCGTCGGCCTCGTCGAGGGCGCGGCCCGGGCGATGGAGGACGGCGTCGACGGCGACGAGGCGGTGGCGGCGGTGCTCACCGCCCGCTACGCGGCGCAGGACCTGCTCGCCTCGGCCGTCGACCAGGCCGTGGAACTGCTCGGCGGGATGGCCTTCATCCGCTCCGCGGACGTGGCGTACCTGGCGGGCGCGGTGCGCGCCCTGGCCTTCCACCCGCCCTCGCGCGCCAGCGTGGCCGCGGAGCTGGCCGACTACTTCGCCGGCAGCCCCCTGCGGCTGTCCTGATCAGCTGCCCGTCGGAAGGACACCCCTCATGGACATCAAGAACCCGGTGGAGTCACCGGTCACCTTCAACCTGCACCGCGCCGAGTACCTCGTCGCCTTCGCCGTGACGATCGGTCTGATCCTGTGGCACTTCACGGACATCCGCTGGATCGCGGCGATCGGCCTGTTCCTGTACATCGACCTGCTGGGCTACATCCCGGGCGCCATCGCCTACCGGCGCAGCCCCGACGGGCGGATCCACAAGGCGTACTACGTCCTGTACAACACGATGCACAGCCTGCTCAGCGTGGCCCTCGTCGGCGTGCTGTGGATGTGGCTGATCGGGCCGGAGTGGGCGCTGCTGGCGCTGCCGTTCCACGTGTTCGGCGACCGGGGCGTCTTCGGGAACTTCCTGAAGCCGTTCGGGCTGCCCTTCGAGCCGGTGCCGACGCCGCTGGTGGACCGGGTGACGGCGATGCTGAAGCGCCGCGCGGCCACCGACGGCCCGGTCCCGCTGCCCTACGAGGAGCAGGCCGCCGCGGCCGGCGCGGCCCCGGCGGTCGGGGCGCACCGGTGAGCCGCTATCCGGCCTGGCTCACGGACCGTTCGGTGTCCGGGCCCGCCGAGGGGTACGAGGATCCGGAGGCGGCCCGGCTGGCGCTGCGCCGCCTGGCGTCGAGCGTGACGGTGCTGACCGTCAGCCAGGGCGGGGTCCGGCACGGCACCACGGCGAGCGCGGTGGTGACCCTGTCCCGGGACCCGCTGGTGCTGGGGGCCTGTCTGCGGCCCACCTCGACGTTCGCCTCGCTGGTGCGCAGGGCGGGCCGGTTCTCGGTGAACGTCCTGGCCTCGGCGCAGAACGACGTGGCCCGCCGCTTCGCCAATCCGGGACGTCCGCTCGGCGACGCCCAGTTCGAGGGCTTCGACTGGTCCACCGATCCGCTCACGGGTGCTCCGCTGCTCGGCGGGAGCCTGGCCCACATGGCCTGCCGGGTCCTGGGCTGGCACCAGGTCGGCGACCACGACATGCTCCTCGCCGAGGTCACGGGCGGCAGCCACACCGTCGACTCCCCCATGCTCAGCTTCGCCGGCCGCATGCACAGCGCCGCCGTCACCCCCGCGGGTTCCGTCGTGTCCGCGGGTTCCGTCGTTCCCGCCGCTTCCGTCACTCCCAGCGAGGTGTCATGACCACCGTTCCGCAGATCCCCGTCGAGGCCGACTGGGACCGTGCCCCCAACCTGCTCGACGGCGCGCAGGAGATGACCCTGACCGCCGACGAGTGCGACCTGGGCTACTGGCTGTCGGCCGTCGCCCAGGGCACCCTGCGCGGACGCGCCGAAGCCGGTCACGACGCGGTCACCCCCGCCCACATGCGCGAGGACGGTCCGCTGCGCGAGGCGCTGGTGCTGGAGCTCGGCAACCGTTCGCTGGCCGAGTCGCGGGCGGTCGAGGTGCTCTCCCACTACGTGATCGGCGCGCCCGGCGTCGTCGAGCAGGAGTTCTTCACCACGCAGGTCGTCGACGAGGCCCGGCACGCGATGATCTTCCGCAAGCACCTGGTGGACCTCGGGGTGCCCGCCGCGGGGCTGCTGGACTTCATCACGGAGCAGGGCGCCGACTACACCCGGCGGGTGCTGAACCCGATCGCCGAGTTCGCCACGACCGTGGTGCGCGACGAGGGCGACTTCATCGGCGCGGTCGCCGTGTTCACCATCGTCATCGAAGGGGTGCTGGCGCCCGCGGCCGAGCTCAGCGAGCGCAAGTGGACGCTGCTGGACCCGGCCGCCGCCGAGATCGCGCGCGGTGCCTCGATCGACGAGATCCGCCACCTGACCGTGGGCAGCTCCATCGTCCGCGAGCACCTGGCGCGCAATCCCTCGTACCGGCCGCGGCTGATCGAGCTCATCCGGCGCGGCCGGCAGCTGTGGGACGAGCTGCCGTCGGAGGAGTTCGTGCTGGAGCGCGAGGAGCTGTTCCAGGAGGGCATGTTCGCCCACGCGCGGCTGCTGGACGGGTACGAGGTCTTCCCCGGCTGCAAGCTGCTGGAGACCACCCCGAAGCAGCGCTACGACCTCGCCGAGCAGTGGACCGACGACATGGCCGAGGTGCGGCTGCCGTACATGGGCATCCCGGAGGCCGTCGACATCATCCGCAACCACCCGAGGTGATCCGGTGACGTCCACGATCCCCGCGAGACCCGCGGCCGGAGCCGCGGCCGGAGCCGCGGCCGGAGCCGCCGCGCCCGGGCTGCGCCGCACCCTGACGACCCCCCGGATCGTGTTCCTCGTGGTCGCGGCGGCGGCCCCGATGTCCGGGGTGGTCGGTTCGGTCCCCCTCGCCTACGCCATCGGCAACGGCGCGGGGGTGCCCGCCACCTTCGCCCTCGCCGGGCTGATCCTGCTGTGCTTCTCCGTCGGGTACGCGGCGATGAGCCGGCACGTGGTGGGCGCGGGCGGGTTCTACACGTACATCGGGCAGGGCCTGGGCCGGCCGCTCGCCGTCGCGGGCGGGCTGACCGCCGTCACCGCGTACACGGCGGCCGTCGCCGGGGTCGCGGGTGCCTTCGGGTACTTCGCGGAGCTGGTGTCCGGCGCGCACGGCCTGCCCGTGCCCTGGCCGGTGTGGACGGGCGGGGCGCTGGCCCTGACGGCGGTGATGGGCTACCGGCGGATCGACCTGAGCGCCCGGCTGCTGGCGGTCCTCATGGTCGCCGAGGTGGCGGTGCTCGGCCTGCTGGCGCTGGCCATCGCCCTGCGGCGCGGCGCGGACACCCTCCCGGCGGCCTCCTTCCGGCCGGAGACGGTCTTCTCCCCCGGGCTCGGGGTGGCGCTGATGTTCGCCCTGATCTCGTACGTGGGTTTCGAGGCGGCCGCGCTGTACGGCGAGGAGAGCCGGAACCCGCGGCGCAGCGTGCCGGTCGCCACCTACGTCTCCGTCGTGCTCATCACCGTGTTCTTCGCGGTGGTCAGCTGGGCGGCCGTCGGGGCGATCGGCGCGGACGAGGCGGCCGGCCGGGCGGAGCGGGAGCTCGGCGACCTGTTCTTCCGGCTGTCCGACGGCTACCTGGGCGGCTTCGCGACGGGCGTGATGCAGGTGCTGCTGTGCACCAGCCTGTTCGGGGCGCTGCTCGGGCTGCACACCGCCGCGAACCGGTACCTGTTCGTCCTGGGCCGGGAGCGGGTGCTGCCGGTTTCGCTGGCCCGGGTGCACCCGCGGCACTCCTCCCCGTACCGGGCGAGCGTGGTGCTGTCGGTGGTCACGGCGCTGGTGTGCGGGGTGTTCGCGCTCGCGGGGGCCCATCCGTACACGACGCTCGCGACGACCATGCTGGCCCTCGGGACGGTCGGCATCGTCGGGCTCCAGGCGGCCGTGGCCGTCTCCGTACTGGTCTTCTTCCGGCGGCGCCCCGACGGGCACTGGTGGCGGACCCGGCTCGCGCCGCTGCTGGCCCTCGCCGGGCTGACGGGTGCGCTGGTGCTGCTGCTGGACAACTTCGCCCTGGTCACCGGCACCACCTCGGTCTGGGTCAACCGGATCCCCTGGCTGATGGCCGGCGCCGCGCTCGGCGGGCTCGGCTACGCCCGGTGGCTGAGGTCCCGGGATCCCGGACGCTACCGGGCGATCGCCACCGCGCACGTCACCGACGAGGACTGACGTGACCGACAAGGACCGACGTCACCACAAGGGCTGAGGAGCCGTCATGCACGATCCGCACATCCTGCTCCAGGACTCCGCGGAGGCCGACCTGGCCCGCCGCGGCCACCGCCTGGACCGCACCGCCCTGCGCGACCTGACCGGCCTGCGGGCCCGGCTCATCGCCGAACGGGACAAGCTGCGGGCGGAGCAGAACCGCTCCGCGCGCAGCGGGGTGCGGCCCGACGCGGCCGCGCGCGCCCGGATCCAGGAGGCCAAGGAGCGGCTGCGGTCGGTGTCCGAGGAGCTCCGGGAGGCGCAGGAGTCCCTGGACACGCTGCTGCTGGCCGTCCCCAACCGGCCCTACCCGGACGTCCCCGACGGGACCGAGCAGGATCCGCCGGTGGTGCGCCGGGTCTTCAGGGAGCCTCCGGGCTTCGAGTTCACCCCGCGCGACCACGTGGACGTCGGGACCCGGCTGGGGATCCTCGACCAGGTGCGGGCCGCGAAGCTGTCGGGTTCGCGGTTCGCCGTGACGCGGGGTGCGGGGGCCCGGCTCGAGCGGGCGCTGGCCTCGTTCCTGCTGGACCTGCACACCGGGGAGCACGGGTACGTGGAGCACGGCGTGCCGCACCTGGTGAGCCGGGAGACGATGACGGGCACCGGGCAGCTGCCGAAGTTCGCCGACGACCTGTTCGCGACGCACGCCGCCGACCGTGACCTGCTGCTGATCCCGACGGCCGAGGTGCCGCTGGTCAACCTGTACCGGGGGGAGACCCTCCAGGAGGGCGAACTGCCCCTGGCCCTCACCGCGTTCACCCCCTGCTACCGGGCGGAGGCGGGCTCCTACGGGCGGGACACGCGGGGGCTGGTGCGGCTGCACCAGTTCGAGAAGGTGGAGCTGGTGCGGATCTGCCACCCGGACCGGTCCCGCGAGGAACTGGAGCTGCTGGTCGGGCACGCGGAGACCGCCCTGCGGCGGCTGGGTCTGGCGCACCGGGTCGTGGAACTGCGGGCGGGGGACCTCGGGTTCGCCGCCCGGCGTACGTACGACATCGAGGTGTGGCTGCCCGGCCAGGGCACCTACCGGGAGATCTCCTCCTGCTCCGACTGCGGGGACTTCCAGGGCCGCAGGGCCGGCATCCGGGTCCGTGACCGGGACGGCGGGAAGGCGTTCGCGGCGACGCTGAACGGGTCGGCGCTGCCGGTCGGCCGGACCCTCGTCGCGATCCTGGAGCAGTACCAGCGCGCGGACGGCTCGGTGACCGTGCCGCCCGCGCTGGTTCCGTACACGGGTTTCACCGCGATCGCCGCGGACGGTACGGCGGTGCTCAGCACCGCGGCGTGAGCGCGGCCGCCCCGGCCCGGTCTCGGACGTGCTCCCGGCCGGGCCAGGGCAGGACCGTGACCGGGGGCAGGTCCCGGGACACGAAGGCGGTCATCGCCCAGGGCGCGTCCTGGCGGGTGGGCTGGAGCGCGGTCCGGCCGTGCCAGGGCCCGGGGCCGTGGCCGGTGATCCCGCGCAGGGTGACGGCGCCGTCCGGGCCGAAGTCCAGGTCGACCTCGCGGGCGCCGTCGGTGAGGCCGCGGCCGGTGGCCTTGACCGCGGCCTCCAGCAGGGTCCAGGCGTGGAAGAAGGTCTCGGGGGTCGCGCTCGCCGGGACGCCCGGGTAGACGAAGGTGAGCACGTCCAGGCTGGTGGTGGCCGGGCGGACCAGTTCCACGTCCACGCCGACCGGTCCGGTCTCGGTGGCCCCGAGGAGCAGCAGTCCGTCCGAGCGGGACCAGCTGACGTGGGTGCCGGGCTGGTCGGGCAGGTACGGCTTGCCGGCGGGGTCGTAGTGGATGCGCAGGTCGGACGCGGCCAGGCCCAGGCGGTCGGCGAGCAGCCGGCGGACGGTGAGCCGGGCGCGGTAGAAGCGGTGGGCCGCGCGGGCGTGGACGAACTCGGCGCCGCGCCGCAGTTCCTCCTCGGTGAGGCCCTCGGGATAGTGCGCGCTGATGTCGGTGGGGTCGACCCGGTCAAGGTCGACCAGCCATGCGTCCATCGTGCTCCTTCCTTGGGTACGGTCCTTCGACTCCGGAAGGGGCCTACAGGCGGAACTCGTGGGTGCGGGAACGCGCCGGGTCCCCGGGCCGGACGTGGAACCGGCCGGACACCGGGTGCATGACGACCGCGGCGACGGTGCGTTCGGCGCGGATGTCGCCCCGGTCGGGGACGCGCAGGGGCTCCGCGGCGAGCAGCGCGAAGTGGTCCTCGGCGTCCGCGTCGCCGGGCAGGGCGGTGAGGCCGTCGGTGGCCGCGCGCAGGCGGCGCAGCGAGGAGTTCCGGGCGAAGACGTTCAGTTCGTCGGCGGGGGCGAAGTCCGGGTGGAGGAAGTGGTTGGTGTGGACGAGCCCGCCGGGGCCGGCCTCCCGTACGCGCAGTCGCCCGTCGAGGTGTTCCGCGTACAGGGCCCGCTCGGGGTCGCACAGCATGAGGGAGCGGGAGCTGGCCAGCGGCAGCCCGGCGAGGACCTTGAGGGCCTCGTCGACGGTGCCGGCGCTGTCCAGGAGGTGGCGGATGGCCAGGTACGGGGGGACGCCGGGGCGCCAGGTGCCGCCGAGGACCAGGTTCAGGCCGACGGCGAGGCCGTCGCTGTTGAGGCCGAGGTAGCCGAGGAGTCCGGCGAAGCTGAGGACCAGCGAACGCCGGGGTGAGCCGGCGCGGGCGGTCTCCAGGACGGCGACGTGGCTGTCGAGGTCGCCGCTGAGGTCGACGGTCTGGGCCAGGACGGGCGTGCCGTCGGCGGTGGTGCGGGCGTAGGTGGTGCAGTCGCCGGCCGTGGGGACCTTGGAGTAGCCCATGATCTCCCGGCGGAGCTGGAGCAGCCAGGCCTCGTCCTCGCCGATCCCGGCCCCTTCGGCGAGGCCGGTCACCTCCTCGGCGAGGTCGGGCAGGGCCGCCGTGACCGCCGCCCGGTAGGCGGCGATCTTCGGCAGCAGCGCGGGCAGGGTCAGGGGCCGGTCGGTGAGGTGGTTCAGCCGGGCCAGGCCGTCGTCGAGGAAGGCCCGCAGGGGCGCGGCGAGGGCCTGTCCGTGGGCGCGGCCGATGTCCCGCGGGGTGCCGCCGGCCCGTATGAAGGTGATGCCGCCGGCGGTGCTCATGCCGGTACGGCCTTCTTCGGGCCGCGGGCGAGGGCCTCGCGGACGGCCGGCCATTCGGCGCGCAGGACGCTGTAGAAGACGGCGTCGCGGCGGCGGCCGCCGGGCATGAAGTTGAAGCTGCGCAGGGTGCCCTCCTCGGTGGCGCCGATGTTGGCGAGGCCGCGGCGGGCCTGGACGTTGAGGACGTCGGTCTTGAACTCGGCGCGTTCGGCGCCGAGCACCTCGAAGGCGTGGGCCAGCAGCAGGGCCTTCGCCCAGTGGTTGACGCCCCGGCCGCGGAAGTCCCGGCCGAGCCAGGACCAGCCGATCTCCAGGCGGCGGTCGGCTTCGGCCATGTTGCCGAAGCTCATGCTGCCCGCGATGCGGCCGCTGTCCTTGTCGGTGATGACGTAGACGGCGCGGCGGCCGGCGGCGTGGTCGGCGAGGTTGGTGTCGAAGAAGGACTCGAAGTCGGCTTCGGTCTCGACGGCGGCGACGAAGTAGCGCCAGATCTCGGGGTCCATGGCGACGGCCCGGACGCCCTCGCGGTCGGCTTCGGTGATCGGGGTGAGGCGCACCCGGTCGTTCTCCAGGACGGCGGCGGCATGGTCGTTCCAGCTCATGGCTCAGGCTCCGGTGGTGGCGTGGTGGCGGGTGAGGGCGTCGGTGACGTCGCGCAGGGTGCGCATGACGGCGAGGTCGTGCTCGGTGAAGTGTGCGAGGTCCACGCCGGTCTCCTCGCACACCTCGGTGAGGAAGAGGACCTTGTTGAGGGAGGTCAGGCCGTAGGCGGCGACCATGTCGGCGTCGGGGTCGAGGTCCTGCGGCTCGACCTCGGGGATCAGGACGAGGGAGAGCTGGGCGCGGGCGGCCCCTTCGACGGACTCGGCGGGTGCGGCGGGCTGGGTGTCAGGCATGGATTCCGGCCTCCTGGGCGTGCAGCGGTGAGTGGTAGGCGGCCGCGATGTCGGGCCGTTTGGGCTTGTACTGGGAGGTCAGCAGGCCGTTGTCGATGCTGAACGGCCGGTCGGCGACGAGGACCCGGCTGATCCGCTCGTCGGGGGCGGCGGCCGCGTTGACGGCGGCGAGCCGGGCGGCGATCGCGGCGCGGTCGGCGGGCAGCGCGGCCGGGGACACCACGGCGACGAGGTCGGTCTGGGTGGGGCTGAACAGCACGCATTCGGCGATGGCCGGGTCGACGCGCATCATCTCCTCGATCGGCCGGACGATGACCTTCTTGCCGTTGTCGAGGACGATGACGTCGTCGGCGCGGCCCCGCACGAACAGGTAGCCGTCCTCGTCGAGGTGGCCGAGGTCGCCGGTGCGGACGGTTCCGTCGGGGGCGAAGACCTTCTCGGAGTCGCCGGGACGGGCGTACGCGTACCGGTTGTTGACGGGATGGGTGCTGCGGACGCTGATGACCCCGTCCTCGCCGATGAGGACCTCCTTGCCGCGCACCGCCCGGCCGACGCTGCCCGCGCGGTGGGCGCCGGGGTGGTTCTTGGTGACGATGCAGGTCTCGTTGAGCCCGTAGCCCTCGAAGAGGGGCAGGCCGGCGTCGGTGAAGAAGCGGAGCACGGCGGGCGAGGCGGGGGCGGAGCCCGTCCACAGGTAGCGGATCCGGTCGCCGAACAGGGCCCGGGCCGCCTGGCGGACGTCCTGGCCGCCGGAGCGGCGCAGGCGGCCCTCGATCTGCCGGCGGGCGCTCTCGTAGAAGGCGGGGACGCCCATGACCACGGTGGGGCGCACGCGCCGCAGGGTGGCGAAGGCGGCCTCGTAGGTGGTGAGGGTGACGTCGTGGCCGTGCAGCAGCGCGGAGTACACCCAGTAGCGCTGCTGGAGGAGGGAGAGCGGGAGGAAGACGAACAGGTCGTCGCCCGGCCCGTGTTCGAAGATCTCCTGGACGGCGGTGAGGGAGCTGTCGATGCTGCCGGCGGTGGCACCGAGGCCCTTGGGGACGCCGGTGCTGCCGGAGGTGAACTTGATGGTGGTGACGTCCCCGGAGCCCCAGGTGACCGGGGGCAGGGGCCGGTCGGGGGCGTCGCCGGGGCCGGTCGGGCCGAGGACCGTGTCCGTGCCGAGGACCGCGGGCGGGGTGCCGGGCGTGTCCGTGGGCTGGTCGGTGAACAGCAGGCGCAGGCCGTAGCGGTCCATCAGTTCGGCGGACGGGGTGAACTTGCCCGGCTCCAGGCCGGCCGTCTGCGCCCCGAGGCGCAGGGCGGCCAGGTCGAGGAGCACCCATTCGAGGCTGTTGGCGGCGAGGATCCCGATGCGGTCGCCGGGGCCGATGCCGTGGACGTCGCGCAGGTGGTGGGCGAGGCGGCCGGAGCGCTCGTACAGCTCCCGCAGGGGCATCGTGCGGGTGCCGTCGAGGCGGGCCACGGAGATCCGGCCGTCGCCGGCCGGCGGCTCCGAGACGATCCGGCGGATCGTCTCGGGCACCCCGGCGGGGTGGTCCTGGCCGCCGTCGGGCGCGGGCGGTACGGAGGTCCGGGAGGGCGTCGGGGTGGTCATCGGAGGACCTCCGGGCGGAGCACGGCGGCCATGGCGCGGACGGTGTCGACCTCGGCGAACCGGTCGAGGGTGAGGGTGACGCCGAACCGCTTGCGGGCCGCGGTCAGGATGCGGGCCGCCGCGATGGAGTCGCCGCCGAGGGAGGCGAGGGTGTCCAGGGCGCCGACGTCGGGCCGCCGCAGGACGGTCGACCAGATGTCGCAGAGGATCTTCTCGGCCTGGGTGGCGGGGGCGCTGCCGCCGGTCGCCGCGGTGGCGGGGGCGGCCGGGTCCTGGGCGGCGAGCGCGGCCAGCTTCGTACGGTCCACCTTGGCGTTCTTGGTCAGCGGGAGGGAGTCGTGCCAGACCACGGCCGCGGGGAGCATGTAGTCCGGCAGGTCGGCGCGCAGGGCCCGGCGCAGTTCGGTCAGGTGCGGGCGGTGGGAGCCGGCCGGGACGAGGTGGGCGACGAGGCGGTTGCCGTGGGCGGCGACGACGGCCCTGGCGACCTCGGCCAGGGCGGCGAGCCGGGTCTCGACCTCGCCCGCCTCGATGCGATAGCCGTTGATCTTGATCTGGAAGTCGCTGCGGCCGAGGATCTGGATGTTCCCGTCGGGCAGGTATCGGCCGAGGTCGCCGGTGCGGTACAGCCGTTCGTCGCGTCCGGGGTCGGTGAAGAACCGTTCGGCGGTGCGCTGTTCGTCGCCCCAGTAGCCGCGGGCCAGGCCGGTGCCGGCGGCGACGATCTCGCCGGTGACCCAGTCGGGGGCGTCGAGGCCGTCGCGGTCGAGGACGTAGGCGCGGTTGTTGGCGTTGGGTTTGCCGTACGGGATGGACTCGCTGCCGTCCTCGTCCTCGCCGACGGGGTGCAGGATGTTCCAGATGGTCGTCTCGGTGGGGCCGCCGAGGGAGACGACCTCCAGGCCGGGCGTCATCTTCCGCAGGGCGGCGGGCAGGGCGGGCGGCAGCCGGTCCCCGCTCATCATGACGAGGCGCAGGGCGGGCGGCGCCGCGCCGTCGGTGCGGGCCTGGTCGTGGAGGAGTCCGGCGATGGCGGGGACGGAGTTCCACACGGTGACCCCGTGCAGGCGGCACAGGTCGAGCCAGTGGGCGGTGTCGACGGCCTTGTCGTGGTCGGGCATGACGAGGGCGGCGCCCGCCGACAGGGCGCCGAACACGTCCCAGACGGAGAGGTCGAAGTTGAAGGCGCTGATGGCGAAGAAGCGGTCGTCGGGGCCGATGCGGAAGCGGGTGTGGCAGTCGGCGACGACGTTGGCGACGTTGCGGTGGGTGACCATGACGCCCTTGGGGGCGCCGGTGGTGCCGGAGGTGTAGAGGACGTACGCGAGGTCGTCGGGGTGCGATCCGGGCAGCCGGTCGGGGACCTCGGCGCGGCCCTCGGCGGGGCCGGTGAGGTCGAGGACGGCGAGGCCCGCGCCGGAGGCGGCGGTGTCGGCGGTGCCGGTGCCGGGGCCGGTGCCGGGCGGTGCGGTGTTGGTGAGGACGCACCGCACCCGGCCGTCGGCGAGCATGTAGTCCCGGCGGGCGGCGGGCAGGCCGGCGTCGACGGGCAGGTACGCGGCTCCGGCGAGGACGGTCGCGAGGATGCCGATGATCTGCTCGGGTCCGCGCCGCATGACGAGGCCGACGAGTTCGCCCCGGCCCACCCCCTGGGCGCGCAGCCAGGTCGCCGCGGTGGCGGCCCGGTGCAGGAGTTCGCCGTAGCTGACGGTCCGGTCGGCGGTCAGGACCGCGGGCGCGTCCGGGGTGCGGGCCGCCCGGGCGACGACGGCGTCGCCGAGCATCTCGTCGGGGAGGGCGACGGCGGTGTCGTTGGCGGCGGCGCGGCGGGCACGCTGGGCGGGCGGCAGCAGGTCGAAGGCGTGGCGCTGCCAGGCGTCGGCGTCGACGAGGGTCCCGAGGAGGGTTTCGTAGCCGTGCGCGAGGTCGTCGAGGAGGCCCTCGCAGAACAGTTCGTCGAGTCCGTCGAGCTGGACGACGAGCGCGCCGTGCTGCTCCATCGCGAAGGCGTTGAGCCACACCTGGGGGGTCTGGCTGACGGAGAAGACCTCCTTGCCGAAGAGTTCCAGGGCGGAGCCGTCGACCTCGCTGCTGACGTGGCCGATGGCACTGTTGAAGGTGAACGGCATGCGGGCGCCGGCCATCCCGCCGCGGCGGCGGGCCAGTTCCTTGAGGACCTCGATGCCGGAGTGGTGGCGGTGGTCTATGTCGGTGTGGAGCTGCTGCTGGAGGGCGCGGGCGCGGTCGGCGAAGGGCATCGTCCGGTCGGTGGCGGCCTCGACGAGGAGGGTGTCGGAGAACTGTCCGATGGCCTCGAAGATCCGGGGGTGGACGGGCGGCCGGTTGGCGACGGTGGTGGTGAGCGTGAACCGCTCCCCCGCGCCCCAGGTGGCGAGGGTTTCGGCGTACGCGGCGAGCAGCAGGGCGGAGGGGGTCAGCCCGGCCTCGGCGGCCCGCTCCTTGAGCGCGGTCCAGGCCGTGCGGTCCAGCCGGACCCGGCGCTGGGTGAACCGCGAGGAGGACAGGGCGGCGGGGCTGGTGCGCAGCGGCAGGTCGGGGTGGGGGGCGAGGTCCTCGGCGCGGGCCGTCCAGTAGGCGCGCGAGCGGCGGGCGGGGGCCCGGTCGCGGGCGGCTTCGAGGGCGGCCAGGTAGTCCTCGTAGGGGAGTTCCTCGGGGACGTCGGCGGCGGGACTCTGGTAGGCGTGCCACCAGGCGCGGAAGAACAGGAACATGCTGATGCCGTCCATCACGAGGCCGTCGTGGCCGACGTGGAGCACCATCTTGTCGTCGGCGAGGACGGTCACGTCGGCGGTGAGCAGCGGCGCCTGGTCGGCCGGCAGTACCTGGTGGGAGCGCATCTCGCGGAGTTCGGTGCGGATGAGTTCCTGCTGGCGGGGGCTGTGGGCGCGCAGGTCGAGCACGCCGATGCGGGGTGCTCGGGCGGCCGGTTCGGTGACCTGGCGTTCGGGTGAGAGGAAGCGGGAGCGCAGGGCGCTGTGGGCGCCGACGACGGTGTCGAGGGCGCTCTGCAGCCGGTCGACGTCCCAGTGGCCCTCGATCTCGTGGAAGACGTGGCTGGCGACGTCCCCGATCTCGAAGATGCCGCTGCGGCCGGCGTAGTAGCTGCGCTGGAGGGGGGTGAGGGGGAAGCCGGGGCCGTGCTCGGCTTCCTGGGCGAGGTGGGCGACGAGGGCGGGCTTGGCGGCCTTGACGCGGGCGATGAACTCGGGGTCCATCCGTTCGCGGTTGCCCTGGAGGCGCAGGTCTCCGTCGGTGAGGGTGACGGACAGGCCGCGCCGGGCCATTTCGCGCAGCAGCTGGAGGTGGTTCATCGGGGCTCTCCCGAGGTCAGGGCGGCGACGGCGGCGGGTTCCGCGCGCTCGGCGATGACGGCGGCGAGTTCGGCGAGGGTGCCGCCGTGCAGGAGTTCGTCCATGGACAGGTCGACGTCGAGGGCGTCGAGGATCTGGTACTGGACGGTGACGGCCTGGAGGGAGCCGGCGGCGAGCTGGGTCAGGGTGCGGTCGGCGATCCGCTCGTCGTCGCCGAGGCGCAGGACGGTGCGGGCGACCTGGGTGAGCCAGGGGGTCAGGGCCGGTTCGGGGTCGGGTGCCGGCCGGAAGAAGACGGCGTCGGCGAGGGAGACAGCGCTGCCGGGGGCGAGGAGTTCGACGGTACGGGGCCACGTGCCCGGGGCGTCCTGGCCGAGGGCGGCGGCGAGCCGGGCGGCGAAGCGGGGCATGACGGGGGCCGCGGCGTGCGCGAGGAGGCGGGCGGCCGCCAGTTCGAGGGCGGTGGCGGTGCGGTTCTCGGCCTCCCAGCCGGGGGTGTCGGCGAGGAGGCCTTCGGCGCGGGCGAAGCGGACGGTGTCGCGGACGATGCCGTCGAGTTCGGCGGCGGCCTGGTTCAGGGAGAACGCGTCGTTCTCCAGGGCCGCGGTGACGGCGGCGAGACGGGTGCCGAGCCGGGAGAGGAAGGCGGAGTGCTCGGGGGTCCAGTTGCCGGCGTCGGGGGCACGGCCCGCGTGGTGTTTGGCGACGCGGGCGCCGAGGTCGGTCAGCCAGTGCTGCCAAGTGCCGATGAGGGTGTCGTTGAGGGTGGTCTCGTAGGCGGCGCGCGTGAAGTCGGTGCGCAGGCCTTCGGGGCGGGTGGCGGCGAGGAAGTAGCGGACGGCGTCGACGGTGTCGGGGCCGAGGACGTCCTTGCCCCAGATGGCGTGCCGCCGGCTGGTGGAGAACTTGGCGCCTTCGAGCAGGTAGAACTCGTTGACGTGGTAGTCGATGTCGGGGTTCCAGCCGGGGAAGGCCAGCTGGTAGAGGACCGGGTAGAGCACGGAGTGGTAGAAGCTGTTGTCGTAGCCGAAGAAGTGGACGATCTTCCAGTCGTGTTCGGGGGCGGCGGCCCGCCAGGGCTTGCCGAGGCGGGCGCCCAGGGACTGGATGCCGTGCAGGAACCCGTAGCTCATCTCGGGCCAGACCCAGATGACCTGGTCCGCGGTGGCGCTCTCGCGGGGCTGCACGCCCCAGGCGGAGGGGTGGGTGAGGGGGATGTCCAGGCGGGGGCGGCGGAAGAGGCGGTCGGCGAGTTCGCGGAGCCGGGCGGGGACCCGGCCGGTGCGGTGGTGGGCGCGGACCTCGGTGGCGAAGGTGTGCAGGGGCAGGCTCCAGCGGGTGGCCGGGGCGGTCGCGGGGGCGGCGGTGGAGACGGTGGAGCGCGGGTCGGTGAGGTCGGTGACGGTGTTGGGCTCGCCGCACTCCTCGCAGATGTTGCCGTTGGTGAGGCCGGCGCAGCCGGGGCAGCCGCCCTTGACGTCGGCCTCGTAGAGGTACTGGCCGGTCGTGGCGTCGTAGAGGGCGTCCCGTTCGGTGACGGTGACCTCCCCGGAGGCGACGACGCGGCTGAAGAAGTCCTTGAGTCCGTCGGGGTAGGCGGGGTCCTGGTCGGTGACCGTGTACTGGTCGAGGGGGATGTCCATCAGCCGCAGGGTTTCGGCGATCTCGGCGCTGTAGTGCGCGGCGGTCTCGGCGGGGGTGCGGCCGTCCTGGCGGGCGGCTCCGAGGACGTAGCTCTGGTAGTCGTCGCTGCCGGTGAGGTGGTAGGCCTCGGCGCCGTTCATGCGCTGGTAGCGGGTGAAGGCGTCGGCGCCGAGGTAGGGGCCGCCGAGGTGGCCGAGGTGGAGGTCCCCGTTGGGGGTGGGCGGGGTGGAGAAGACGAAGACGGGCCGGTCGCCGAAGCCCTTGCGGACGGGGTTGGCGGCGGAGGTCATGGCCCGCTCGGCGTCGCGCCAGTACTGGGTGAAGAAGACGAGGTCACCGGAGTCCGGGCCGCCGGTGTTCTCCAGGACGTGGGTCTCGAACGGTTCGAAGAGGACGACGGTGCCGGGGGCGGCCGGGTGGCGTGCGCCGTCGATGACGAACTCGCCGCGCCCGGCGGTGACGACGAACAGTTCGGTCTCGTCGTGGTGGTGGCTGTCGGTGGCCCTGCCGGGTGCGATCCGGCCCCAGGCGGCGGGCGTGCCGAGGCCCTCCACGCCGCTCATGTCGATGCCGAACGCCTGCTCCAGGACGTCGGCGTCATAACTGGCGATGATCATGTCGTGGCCTTTCGCGGGGACGGGAGGGACGGGATCAGATCGGCGGCGCGGGAGGCGAGTGCCGGGGCGAGGCGGTAGCCGGAGCCGCCGGCGGCGCCCGCGAAGACGAGCCGGCCGTAGGGGTCGAGCGGGGTGACGACCGGGGCGCCGTCCGGCCCGTACGCGTCGCAGAAGACGCGGCCCGACCGGCAGTGGGCGGCCAGGGCCGGGGCGTAGCGGGTGAGCAGGGCGCGGGCCTCGCGGAGGTGGCCGGCGGTGAGGGCCGGGGCGACGGTGTCGGGCTCCGCGTCCCACTCCTGGCAGGTGTAGCTGAACAGCCAGTGGCCCCGGTGGTGCAGGGGCAGCAGGAAGGCGTCCTCGGTGTGCAGGACGACGGCCCGGTCCCCGGGGGCCGGGGGCAGCTCGACGTGCAGGGCGACGATCTTCTTGACGCGGGCGCCGAGGGGGGCGACGAGCTCCCGCCAGGCGGGCGCGGCGAGCCAGGGACCCGGGGCGAGGACCACGTGGCCGGCGTCGAGGGTGGCGCCGCCGCTGAGGGTCAGCCGGGTACCGCCCGGGCCGGCGGCGAGCCCGGTGACCTCGACGCCCTCCCGGAAGGCCACGGCCGGGCGCAGGCCGGCGGCGAGGCGCTGGGTCAGGTCGTGGACGTCGGCGTACTGGCAGCCGTCGCCCTCCCAGGCGCCGAAGCCGGCCGGCAGGGCGGGGACGCGGGGCGGCAGTTCGGCGGTCCAGCGGAGCTTGGCCTCGGGGAGGTAGACCTCGCGCAGCCGGTCCTCGGCCTGCTCCGGTGCGAGCACCGTCATCCCGAGCGGGTGGATGGGCAGGTCGGGGCGGGCCGTGCGGAGGTCCTCGTAGAAGCGCTGGCTCTCGGCGGCCAGCGTGCGGACGGTCTCGTTGGCGCCGCGCGGGAAGTGGAGTCCGGCGGAGCGGCGGGTGGCGCCGGAGCCGGTCATGTCGCGGTCGAGGACGGTGACCGTGGCGCCGGGGTCCCGGGCGAGGATCTCGCGGGCGGTGAGGACGCCGAGTATCCCGGCGCCGATGACGGCCACGTCGGTACGGGCGCGGGCGGGCCCGCCGGCGCCCGCGGCGGTGGCCGCGGGCCCGGTGGGTATGGCGGGATCCGCGGGATCGGCGCAGGGGCCGGGTCCGGCGGGCGCGGCGGTGCGGTCGGCGGGCATCAGGCGCTCCACCGTTCGTCCTGGGGGGCCTTGGAGGACCACTCGATGAAGGAGGCCAGCTGCTCGTCGCCGCGTACGCCGCACAGCCGGTCGGCGATGCGCCGGCTGCGCCAGGCGTTGAGGCTGAGGTTGGGGTCGGCCAGCCCCCGCTGGCCGCGGACGCCGTTCTGGACGAAGATCCGGCGGTCGGCGGGCCCGTCCCAGCGGACGGCGTAGTCCTCGTCGACGCGCAGTTCGTCGCCCTCGCGCTCCAGCCGCGCGGCGACGGGGGCGAGGAAGTCCATGGCGGCGGGCCGGTAGCCGGTGGCCCACACGACGATGTCCGCTTCGAACTTCTCGACGGAGTCGGGTTCGCCGGTGTGCCGGGCGCGGACCTCCCAGCCGCCGAACGGGCCGGCGCTGACGCCGAACACCTCGCGGCCCGGGTGCAGGGCGACCAGGTCCTCGTTGCCCTCGACGAAGCGGTGGACGTAGATGGTCTGGTAGATCTCGCGCAGGGTGGACTCGGAGATGCCGTCGCTGGTCAGGACGTTGCGGGAGTTCAGCGACTGGCGGCGCTCGCGGGGCAGTCCGTAGAAGTAGTCGGCGTGGCTGGGCATGTAGTAGTCGTTGGTGAAGGGCGAGTCGTCGATCGGGAAGTAGTTCTGCCGACGGGAGATCCACGAGACGCGGCGGGGCAGTTCCCAGCCGGAGCGGGAGATCAGGTCGAGGAAGGCCTCGGCGCCGGACTGCCCCCCGCCGATGACGACGACCCGCTTGCCGCCGACGTCCCGGGCGGCGCCCAGGTAGTCGGCGACGTGGAACTGGCTGGGGCCGAGGAGGTCCTCGCCCTCCGGCGGGACCCAGGGCCGGCTGCCGACGCCGACGACGACGTTGTCGGCGGTGACCGTGCGGCGGTCGGTGGCGACCGTGAACACCCGGCGGGCGTCGTCGAAGCCGACCTCGCGCACGCCCTCGCCGAAGACGACGTTCTCGTTGCGGCGGCTGGCCCAGGCCAGGTAGTTGCGGAACTCCAGCCTCGGCACGTCGTCGAACTGGGCGTTGAGGAAGTGGTAGACCCGGCCCTTGGCGTGCAGGTACGCCAGGAACGAGAAGGGGCTGGCGGGGTCGGCGAGGCTGACCAGGTCCTTGAACTGGGAGACCTGGAGGGTGGTGCCCGGGATCTGCTGGCCGTCGTGCCAGCCGAAGGACTCCTTGCGGTCGAGGAAGAGATTGGGTACGTCCGGCCTGTTGTGCAGCAGCGACGCCAGGCTCAGGTTTGCCGGGCCCACCCCGACTCCCAGGCAGCGGAAGTGCGTGGTGCCGGGCCGGTTGCTCTCGTGCCCCATGGTCGGAACCTCTCGTTCGGATCGGTGATCGGCAGGAGGGAGGGGGGTGCTAGGAAGCGGCGGCCGGGCGCGGCCGTACGGCGATGAGGCCGCACAGCGTGGCGAGGAGGGAGCAGGCACCGACCAGCGGCCAGACCAGCGAGCCGAACTGGAGGAAGAGCCAGGTGCCGGCCATCGGCCCGAGGGCGGAGCCCAGGCCGAAGACGAACTGGAAGCTGCCGATGTAGCGGGAGCGCAGGGCCTCGGGGCCGGCGCTCGCCGGGTAGGCGAACACGGCGGGGCCGCCGAGGATCTCGCCGAGGGACCACACGAGCGTGCCGATGACGATGGCCGCCGGTCCGATCGGCAGTCCGTAGCAGGCGACTCCGGCGCCGACGAGCGCGAAGCCCAGGCCGATGGTGATCTTCAGGGGCCAGCGCTGCGACAGCTTGGTGACCAGCAGCTCGAAGGCGATGACGATGACGCCGTTGAGCGCGACCGCGAAGGTGTACCAGAAGAGCGCCAGCTGGGCGTCCTTCATGTAGAGCGGGAGGGTGGACAGGTACTGCATGTAGACGGCGGAGTGGAAGAAGGCCGCCGCGAGGTAGAGCAGGTAGCGGCGGTCGCGCAGGACGGCGCCGTAGCCGCCGGTCCGCGCGGGGGCGGCGTCCGGCGCGGCGGGGGCGGGCTTCTTCCGGGCGGGCAGGGTGGCCCGGGCGATCAGCGCGTAGACCAGGGCGAGCGCGGCCTCGCCCCAGAACAGCAGGGTGTAGGTCTGCCCGCCCGCGTGGTAGAGCGCGTAGCCGAGCAGGGGCGCGGCGGTCGCTCCGACGTTGAGGCCGAAGCGGTACATCGCGAAGATCATGATCTGCCGGTCGCCGTCGGTCTCCTCGGCGAGGAGGGTGGCCGACGCCGGGCGGAACAGCTGGGCGCCCAGGCTGACGAGGGCGATCGCGGCGAGCAGCAGCGTGAAGTCGGGCAGGTACAGCAGGGCGGCGGTGAGCACGGCGGTGCTGCTCATGGACAGGACGGTCGCGCCGCGGATGCCGAGCCGGTCGGCGAGGGTGCCGCCGACGAGCGAGCCGGCGACGGCGCCGGCCCCGTACACGCCGAGGGCGATGACGGTGCGGCCCTTGGAGTGGCCCTCGGCGGTGAGGAAGAGGACGAGGAAGACGTGCAGGAAGCCGCTGAGCCGGTTGACGAGGACCCCGGCCAGTACGGTCTTCACCGCGCGCGGGGCCTGGGTGAAGGTGGCCCACACGCCGGGGGCGGCCGGGGTGGGCGCCGCGGTCTCCGCCGCCGCTTCGGCGGGCCGGACGTCAGTGCTCATCGGGGTCCCCCGGTTCGACGGTGACGGTGACGGCGGCCCGTACGGCCCGTTCCAGCGCGTCGAGCCCCTCCGGGGTGGGGGCGTCGATCAGGAAGGTCACCGCCCGGTCGTCGGAGCAGGCGAGCGGCTGGAGCCGGGCGCCGGCCTCCTTCAGGACGAGCAGGGCGCGCAGGGCGGCGCGGTCCCCGGGTTCGCCGGGTGCGCACTCGGGCCAGGTGCCGGCCTCGCCGACCCACTGCGGGCTGACGCCGGGCCAGTCGAGGGTGACGTCGGCGAGGCAGCCCGCCTCGTGCTCCAGGTAGACCTGGCGGGTGAAGCGGCGCGGCGGGGGGTAGGCGGCGCTCTCGCCGAGCGCGATCCGGATGATCTCCGGTTCCAGGGGCCGTCCGGTGGCGAGGTGGTAGAGGGCGACGAGGCCGTCCCCGGGGGTGCGGGCGGCGACCTCCATCAGGCGGGGGGCGCCGTCCTCGCCGATGCGCCACTCGGCGTGGGCGATCCCGTCGCGGAAGCCGAGGACCTCCAGCATCCGGCGGTTGGCGGCCAGCAGGACCGCGTCCTCCTCGGTGCGGGCGTTGGGGACGGAGTGGGCCAGCTCGACGAAGGTCCGGTCGCCGGACTCGGTGGTCTCCTTGCGGGTCACCGAGGTGAAGACGGGCTCGCCGTGCTGGACGAGGGACTCGACCGAGTACTCCTGGCCGGTCACCTTCTCCTCGATCATCACGGTCTCGTGGTCCGGGTACTGCGGCAGCAGCGCGCGCAGCTCCTCGGCGTCCCCGACGGCGACGACGCCCGAACTGGAGTGGCGGGTGGCGGGCTTGGCGACGACCGGGTAGCGCAGGGAGGCCAGGTCGGCGTCGTCGCGGCCGCCGGGCGGCAGGACGAGGGTGGCGGGGCTGAACTCCTCCAGGTACCAGCGCTGGAGGTACTTGCTGCGGCACACGCGGGTGGCGCGCAGGCCGGGTCCGGGCAGGCCGAGGGCGTCGCACAGCAGCCCGGTCTGTTCGACGAGGGTCTCGCCGACGGCGTACGCGCCGCGGACGGCGTAGCGGCCGCGCCAGGCTCGGGCCTCGGCGACGAAGCCGGGGGTGAAGGAGCCGTCGAGGTCGAGGGAGCCGTCGACGTAGGCGATGTCCTCGATGAGGGACGCCGGGTGGTCGGGGTCCTTGCGGGCGCGGCGGACGGCCTCGCGCTGGGTGTCGGGGGTGATGAGCAGGATCTTCAGGCCGCGGGCGGCGAGTTCCTCCAGGTAGCGGGGGTTGCGGCAGACGACCCGGAAGGCGCCGGTGAGGATGAAGGCTTCGGGGAGGGCGGGTGCCCCGGGGAGGCGGGTGGGCTGCGTCATGCCGGTGCTCCTGAGGAGGTGGAGGTGGTTTCTTCGCGAGTGCCGCGCAGGCCGTGGGCGCCGAGGAAGGAGAGCCAGCGGCCGCTCTCGCCGGGTGCGGCGGCGCGGCTGAGTCCGGCGGAGAGGGCGCCGGCCAGGATCCGGGTCACGCCGTAGGCGACGGGGAGGGACACGCAGCGGGCCATCGCGGACTCCGCCGCCCCGCCGGTCAGGTCGAGCAGGTGGGAGCCGCGCCAGGAGGGGCCGGACGGGGTGCGCAGTTCCAGGGCGACGGACAGCACGACGCGGTCGCGGTCGGCGGGGGTGGTGGGGTACCGGGCGGCGAGCGAGCCGGCGAGGGCGCGGACGGCTTCGGGGTCACCGGCGGCGACGGTGTCGAAGACCTCCTTCCAGGCGGTGTGCCAGCCCGCGTTGCGCAGGGTGCCGCGGACGAAGGTGTCGAGCCGCCAGTGGTCCGGTATGCCGTACTGGGCGACGAAGGGGAGGCTGTCGCGGTTCGGGTAGACCTCGAAGTCCTCGCCCGCCAGGGTCAGGGAGCGGGTGGCCTCCCAGGGGCGGGGGACGGTGGTCGCGGCGCCGGACTCGATGTGCCGGGCCGGGGAGCCGAGGGCGGCGAGGACCCCGTACGGGGCCCAGCTGAAGCGGTAGCGGAAGGGGTTGGGGGCCGCCGGGAGGCCTCCGCAGTAGGAGGTGAACGCGGCGGTCGCGGGCAGGTCACCGAGGGCTTCGCGGCCCCGGGCGACCAGGTCGTGGGCCAGCAGGTGGTCGATGCCGGGGTCGAGGCCGGCCTCGGTGAGGACGACGGTACGGGTGCGGCCGGCGGCCTCCTCGGCCAGCGCGGCGAGTTCCGGGGAGACGTAGCTGGTGCAGGCGAAGTGGGCGGCGCGGTCGGTGGCGAGGCGCAGCAGCGGGGCGTGTTCGGCGGCCGGGAGCATGGAGACGAGGACGTCGCCCGGGCCCACCCCGGCCGCCAGGGCGGCCGGGGTGAACGCGCGGACCTCGGCGCGGCCCGCCAGGCCGAGTGCGGCGAGGCGGGCGGCGGCGCGCTCTGCGGTGCGGTCCCACAGGACCACGCGGCGGGCGCGTTCGCAGACGAGGGAGAGGCCGGAGCGGCCGGTGGACAGGCCGGTGCCGATCCAGTGGACGGTGCCGGACGCCGCGGCCTGGGGTATCGCGGCGGGTGCGGACTGGTCAGCGGACAAGGGGATCCTCCTGGGCTTCGACGGCCGTCCGGTAGGTGTGCAGGGCGCGTTCCCACACGCCGTCCGCGGGGGCGGCCAGGCGCAGCAGCTGCGGGGCGAGTTCGGCGGAGAAGGCGGTGCTGGCCTCGACCGGGAGGAGGGAGGGGAGGTTGTCGATGGCGATCAGGTCGAGGGAGTTGGGGCCGGTGCGCAGGGTGCGGACGGGTTCGGTCCAGGTGGTGGTCTCGTCGTAGACCGGCAGGACGTTGCAGTCGGAGGTGACGTCGCAGGTGACGTCGGAGACCAGGGAGAGCCGGCGGGCGGGGTCGTCGAGGTCGGCCTTGGTCAGGAACGGCGGTACGGGCGTGGTGGTCAGGACGGTGTTGACCATCAGGTCGTGGGCGAGCAGGGCGCCGCGGTCGATCTCGCGGGTCTCGGCCAGGTCCCATCGGGTGGGTTCCAGGCCGGCCCGGGTCAGGGCGTCGCAGGCGCCCCGGCCGCTGCGGCCGAGCGCGCCGATCACGAGGGCGGTGGCGCTGCCGGTCGCGGTGGCGGTGCCCGCTCCGGCGGCGAGGAGGGCGTCCAGGGCGGCGCGGTCCGTGGGGCGCAGCGGGGTGGTGAGGGTGCCGCGGTGGTGCAGGACGGCGAGGGCGGCGCCGACGTAGCCGGCCCAGTAGCCGAACGCGGCGACGCGGCGGCCGGCTTCGTCGGTGAGGTACTCCATGTCGAGGAGGGCGCCGCCGCCCGCGGTGAAGCGGGAGAGCAGTTCGCGGGCTCCGGACTGGCCCTTGTAGGCGTGGCCGAAATAGATGTGCCGGTGGCGCAGGGCCGGGGTGCCGGGGCCGGCGGGGAGTTCCTTGAGTCCGAGGACGTACGCGTCGTCGGGGGCTTCGGCGTCCCAGGAGGCGGTGGGGGCGGTGGCGCAGCCGGCGGCGGTGTAGGCGGCGAGCGGGAAGGCCCGCTGGTCCGACTCCTCGACGGTGATCCGGATGCCCTCGGCCACCAGGCGGCCGGCGTCTTCGGGGGTGAGGGGGGCGCGGCGTTCGGTGAGGCGGGCCTCGTGCCGCATCCAGAGGTGAATGGTGTCCGACATGTTGCGGTTTGTCCTGTCTGAAGGCATGGGGGTGGGAGACCCCCGGCCTGATCGCGGTTGCGGGGGCGGCGTCCTGGGAGTGCCTGCGCGCTAGAGGAGCGGGATCCGGGCGTTCGCCAGAGGGCGGTAGGCGGGGGTCGCGGTGGTGTTCAAGCCTGCCGTGCGGAGTTCGGTGACGACGGCGCGGGCGATGGCGACGGCGAGCTCCTCACCTGGGCAGCGGTGGGCTGCCGCGCCGAAGGTGAAGACCGCCGGATTCACCCGGCCGGGCGACAGGGTGTGGGGGTCCGGATTGACGGCGGGGTCCCGGTTGGCGGCGGCGAGCACGACCAGGACCTGCTGCCCGGGCTCCACCTCGCAGCCGGCGTGGACGAAGGAACCGGCGGCGAACCGGCGGGTGTTCTGGATCGGGGCGTCGTGGCGCACCACCTCGCGCACGAGCGCTCCGGTGGCCGCGGGGGTGTCCGGAGCGGCGGCGCCCCGGGCGAGGGCGACCAGGGTGTTGCCGATCAGGCCGGCGGTGGCGTCGTAGGTCTGGGACAGGAAGCCGACGGCGTTGGAGAGCAGCGGTGCGAGGTGCGGCCAGGAGTGCCGGTCGGCGGCCCCGACGAGCTCGGCGAGCAGCCCGGGGGCGCCGCCCGGGCCGGCGGGCGGGACGGGGGTGGCGGAGGCCGCGTTCAGGGCCGGGGTGAGGAGTTCGCGCAGCCGGACCGCCGCGGTGGCCGCGGCCCGCTGCTGCGCCGGGGTCGCGGAGGCGGGGATGCACTGCACGAAGTCGCCGATCGCGCGGGCCGCCTCCCGGCCGGCGCCCTCGGTCAGGCCGCTGAGCTCGGCGACCACCCGGGCCGGGACCGCGAACATCAGCTCCTCGTACGGGACTTCGCCGCCCGCCGCCAGCACCTCGCGGGTGTGCCGGGCCGCCAGCCGGGCCGCGTGCGCGGTGTCGGCCCGGGCCAGCGCCTCGGCCACCACCGCCTTGAGCCGGACCGCCGCCGGGCCGTCCGTCATGCGCACCAGCTCCCCGAAGACCTCCCCGGCGGGGGTCCCGGCGATCCCGGCCGGCACCGGCTCCGCCACCGGCCGCACCCGCAGGGCGTCGCTGCCGAGCACCGCGCGCACCGCGGCCGCGTCGGCGGCCACCCAGGCCCCGAGCGCCTCGTCGAAGGCGAACGGCCGCTCGGCCACCAGGCGCGCGTAGTAGGGGTACGGGTCCGGCAGGCGCACCGCGTCAACGGGGGTGACGGGGGCCGCGGCCTGGGTCTTCGTGCTGCTCACTGCCAGCTCCTTGCTGAACGGGTGGTACGGGTAAGGCGGTTGTACGGGAAGGGCGACCGGTACGGGCGGCCCCGGGTCAGGCCGCCGCGCGGGCCGCCCGGCGCATGTCGAGGGAGCCGGCGATGGCCATCCTGAGCACCTCCGAGGTGCCCTCGTAGATGCGCAGCGAGCGGACCTGGCGGTAGAGGCGCTCGGTGACGCCGCCCTGCACGATGCCCGCCGCTCCGAGCAGTTGCACGGCCGAGTCGACGACGCCCTGGGCGGCCTCGGTCGCGTGGACCTTGGCGATGTTGGAGTGCCGGGCGAACCGGCGGCTGCCCCGGTCGGTCTCCCAGGCGGCGCGCGCCACCAGCAGTGCGGCCGCGTTCAGCTGCACCTCCATGTCGGCGAGCGAGGCCTTGACCAGCTGGAGGTCGAAGAGGGTGGCCCCGTACGCCTCGCGCCCCAGGACGTGGGCGAGGGCGGTGTCGAAGGCCCGCCGGGCGAAGCCGAGGGCGGCCGCGCCGACGGTGGTGCGGAACCGCTCCAGCAGGTCCACCGCGACCACGAAGCCCTTGCCCGGCCGCCCCAGGAGGGCGTCGGCGGGCAGCCGGCACTCCTCGAAGGACAGGTGGGCGAAGGAGCGCGGGGCGATCGCGTCGACCCGCTCCACCCGCAGCCCGGGGGTGTCCGCGGGCACCAGGAAGGCGGACAGACCCAGCGGGCCGGGGCCCTGCCCGGTGCGGGCGATCACCACGAACACGTCGGCGATGGTCCCGTTGGCGATCCACGCCTTGCGGCCGCTGAGCACGTACGAGCCGTCCTCGCCCCTGGCCGCCTCCAGCCCGACCGAGGCCACGTCCGAGCCGGCCTCCTTCTCGGAGACCGCGAACGCCCCGATGAGGGTGCCGGCGGCCATCCCCGGCAGGTAGCGCCCGCGCTGCGCCTCGCTGCCGAAGCGCAGCAGCGGGGTCGCGGCGAGCGCCTGGATGGAGAAGGCGAAGTCGGCGAGGTCCTCCGCGTAGGCGAGGGCCTCGCGGCGCAGGCACACCGCGCGGAAGTCGTCCACGGGGGCGCCGCGCGGATCCAGTTCGGAGAGCCAGCCGGCCGCGCCGAGGGCGCGCACGAGGCGGCGTCCCGCGGTGTCGGGGTCCAGGGTGCGGATCTCCTCCCACAGGACGCGGTTGCTGTCGCACCAGGCGCCGGCGGACTCGGCGAGGCGGCGGTGGGAGTCCTCGTAGAACGGCAGGGCGAGGACCTCGGGGTCGAAACTCGTCGTCAGTTCCATGGTGGGGCTCCTCAGATGACCAGGTCGGCGGGGGTCTGCGCGGCCAGGGCCGCGGCGGCGGCCGCTTCGGCGCGGACCCGCTTCACCAGGCCGTGCTCGACGAAGTAGGCGAACGAGGCGTAGCCGCGCCAGATCCGCCGCCACGCGCACTGGACGGCCTCCTCGCCGGAGGCGGTGCGCACGTCGTCGAGGTGGGCGACGACGATCTCGGCGGACTGGCGGGCGTGGCCCGCCGAGAAGTTGTCGATGGACAGGTGGGCCTCTTCGTAGGAGACGTCGAGGCCGTGCCGGCGCAGTTTCTGGATCTCGTGGAGCCGCATCGCGCCGAGGCCGAACATCTCGATGCCCAGGTTGTAGCCGAGGATCTCGTCGTAGAGGCTGTCGGGGAACAGCGACAGGCAGATCTGGTGGACGGAGAAGCCGTACAAGTGGTCCGGCAGGTCTCCCTGGTGGAGGAAGGCCTCCTGCCGGATGTGCGGCAGGTCCATGTCCATGCTGGCCAGCACCTTGTGGATGATCGTGATGTGGTTCTTCGCCATGTCGCCGCGGCCCATCTCGTCCGCGTAGATGGAGAACAGCATGTCGTCGCTGCGCCGCCGGCGGCGGCCGAGGTTGCCGACGCGGTGGGCCCAGGTGCCGTCGATGAGGCTGCCGAGGGCGTACGTGGACTGCTCGAAGACGACCTCGTCGCGGGAGGGGATCTCGGTGAGCGGCTCGTACGGGTCCACGAGCTTGTCCCGGTAGATCCGCTCGACCCGCTCCATCAGGGCCTCGGGCGTGTAGTCGAAGTACGAGGCGTCGGTCAGCAGGCCCTGGGAGCCGTGCTCGAACAGCAGCTCGGCGTCGGCGAGTCCGGCCTCGGCGCGGGCCCGGGCCGCGGGCAGGACGGCGGGGTGGCGCTCGAAGTTGACGAGGCGGTGGAAGAAGCGGCGGTGGTCGTCGGTGGGTGCCGGCTCGCCGACCCGCACGTCGGCGGGCTCCACGGTCGCGAGGCGTCCGCTCCAGGCGCGGGCGGGTTCGTCCCCGGCGGTCAGCGGGACGAGGTCGGCTCCGGCGGGCTCTCCGGCGGCGACGGACCGCGCCCAGGCGGCGAAGACGGCCGCCTCCCGCTCGTCGAAGATGCCGAACATGGGGCCGCCGAACTTGATGGACTTCAGGAACCGGCAGGGTCCGCCGTCGCGGCCGGGGCGCAGCTGGCGGGCGGTGCGGAACTCGCGGACGAAGGCGGCCGCGTCGAGCTGTGCGTCGTCGAGCCAGTCGGTGAGCTTGCGGGTGCCCAGGCGCACGGCGCGGTGCTGGCGTCCCGCGTGCGGGGCGTGCCGCTCGACGATCAGGGCGACCTTGGCGTCGAGGGAGAGGCCCTCGTGCCAGGCGGCGAGCTCGGCGAGGGCGGCGGTGTGCTCGCGTTCCAGGCGGACGACCAGCCGTACGGCCGCGAGGGCGCGGCGGCGGTCCTCGAATCCGGTCGGTGACTGTCCGGTGAGGTCCAGGTACTCGGCGAGGACGGGGCGTACGTCGTGCTCGGTGAGCATCGGCTCGCTGCCGAGCAGGAATTCGTCGAGGCCGAGGGCGTGGGCGGCGTAGTGGACGCCGACGACCTCGGGGAGGAAGGAGGCGGGCAGCCGGGACAGGGCCAGGTGGAAGGCGGCGTGCAGGGCGGTGAGGGGGCGGGCGCCGGCGGCGTCGAGGAAGGCGGCGGCCTCGACTTCGGGGAGGTAGACGCCGTGGCCGGCGAGTGCCCGGCGGCGGCGGCCGAGGAGGCCGGCCTCGGCGGTGCCCTCGCCCTGGAGCAGCCAGTGCTGGCCGAAGAGGCGGCCGACGATTTCGGCGGGCTGGGTCGCGGCCTGCGAGACGGTGTCCAGCCAGCAGCCGCCGGTCAGGGTGAGGGGGGCGCGCTGGCGCAGCACCGCCGCGCGGACCTCGGGGTCGGGGTGGGTGCGCAGCGGGGTGAGGACGGCGGCGAGTTCGGTGCGGGCGGCGGCGACGTACGCGGCGACCGCGTCGGCGTCGGCGGCCGGTCCGGGGTCGGGGTCGTCGTCGGCCGGGTCGCCCTCGGGGGCGAGGAACGCGGCGAGGACCCGGCGGGCGGCGAGGAGGACGGCTTCGCTCTCCTGGTCGGCGAGCAGCCGGCGGAAGAGTCCGGCGGGCGGGGCGGCGGCGATGCGGGCGGCTTCGGCGGCGCCGGCCGGGGAGGCCTCGAAGGGGCCGGCGGGCAGGGAGGTGGTGAGGTCGGGCAGGGGGAAGGCGGGTGCGAAGGAACTGCGGGCCAGGTCGAGGAAGCTCTCGTCGGCGGGGCTGGTGGGCGCGCTCATGTCAGCGGTCCCCCCGTCGGGCGGCGGGGGCCGGGAGCCTGCGCAGCAGGACGCCGATCCGTACGCCGGGGACGCTCGACGCGAGCAGGTAGTGGCCGTGGGGCTTGAGGGCGCCGGCCCCGGCGCGGTCGACGAGGTTGATCAGCGGGTCGGCGGCGAAGCAGTGGCCGACGCGCGGGATGTTGTCGAGGAAGAGCTGTTCGCGGCTGAAGCCGGCCTGGCGTTCCTTGAGGACGACCAGTGGCTTGTACAGGTTGGGGTGCAGCACCCCGTGGATGTCGCCGATCTTCATTCCGGCGTCCTCCAGGACGCGTTCGTTGACCTCGCGGGCGAGGTCGGAGCTGATCTCGTTGGACCAGTCGAGGCCGGCCGGGTCCTGGGCGCCGGCGCCCGCGACGATCTCGTAGGCGTCGGGGCCGAGCGGGGCGGCGCTGATCAGGCAGGAGGCGGCGCCGTCGCTGAAGAGGGCGAAGTTGTCCATGCGGACGGACTCGTCGGTGACCCGGTCGGCGGTGACGACCGCGACCCGGCGGTACATGCCCGCGGCGACGTACGCCTGGGCGGTGCGGATGCCGGCCAGAAGGTTGGCGCAGCGGCCGAGGGTCAGGCCGGTGAAGGCGGCGGCGCCGAGGCCGGTGGCGGCCATGACGTTCTCCACGAAGGTGCCGTGGGTGCGCGGGCCGCCGGGGAAGCGGGTGGAGCACAGGAGGAGGCAGTCGACGTCGCCCGGGGCGGTGCGGGCGGCGTCGAGGGTGGCGCGGACGGATTCGGCGGCGAGGGTCTCCAGGGACTTGGCGGTGCGGTGGACGGTCCCCCAGCCCCACAGGTCGGCGCGGGGCGGCATCCCGAACCGGCGGGCGCGTTCGGCCAGTCCGTCGATGGAGGTGTGGTCGGCGGGGAGTTCGCCGAGTACGTAGCGGGGCGCGGACAGGTGGACGGCGTGGACGGCAGGGGCCGCCGGGACGGTGGTGGCCGCGGTGGCGGCGGGTAACGCGTGCGGAAGGCTCACGGTGCCGGTTCGCTCTCTCGGTCGGCGGACGGGGCGGGGGCGGCGGGGCTCAGGAGCGCGTTGGCCTCGGCGTAGGGGAGGGCGTCCGCGCCGAAGCCGAAGGTGCCGAGTTCGCCGATCTCGCGGGCGGCCCGGGTGAGGGCGCCGAGTGCGGCGCGCGACAGCGCGGAGCCGGTGCTGACGCGGCGTACGCCGAGGGCGCCGAGGTCGGCGACGGACAGCGGCAGGGCGCCGCCCATCAGGACGTTGACGGGCCGGTCGACGGCGGAGCAGACGGCGCGGATCGCGTCGGCGTCGGGCAGGGCCGGGGCGTAGAGCACGTCGGCGCCGGCGGCCTCGTAGGCCCGCAGGCGCCGGATGGTGTCGTCGAGGTCGGGGCGGCCCTGGAAGAAGTTCTCGGCGCGGGCGGTGACGGTGAAGGGGAAGTCGAGTCCCTTGGCCGCCTCCACGGCGGCGGCGACCCGCTCCACGGCCTCGTCGAGGGGGCGTACGGGGTCCTCGTCGCGGCCGGTGGAGTCCTCGACGGAGCCGCCGACGAGGCCCGCGGCGGCGGCGAGGCGGATGGTCTCGGCGACGTCCTCGGGCCGTTCGCCGAAGCCGCTCTCCAGGTCGGCGGTCACGGGCAGGCCGGTGGCTTCGACGATCACGGCGGCGTTGGCGAGGAGTTCGGCGCGGCTGACGGCGTTCGTCCCGTCGGGGCGGCCGAGGCTGTGGGCGAGGCCGGCTCCGGTGGTGGCGAGCGCGGCGAAGCCGAAGGAGGCCAGGATGCGGGCGGTTCCCGCGTCCCAGGGGTTCGGGACGACGAAGGGGCGGGGGCCCGCGTGCAGGTCCCGGAAGGCGACGGCCCGCCGGAGCTGGTCGGCGGCGGAGCCTGCGGCGGTGGGCGCGTTCGTGGGCGCGCCGGAGGGAGCGGTGTGGTTCATCGGGATCCTCGCTGGTGAGCTGCCGGGGTGCGTCGGCCCTCGGGCCGGGGGTGTCAGATCAGCTCAACGTACTCATCCCCGGCGGGTGTCGCCGACGCGGCCGCGCGGGCCAGCGGGCGCAGGACGCGGGTGACGGCTTCGGGCCGGCCCTCGAAGTAGAAGTGGCCGCCCTCGGCCCAGTGCCGGCCGGGTTCCGTGGCGCATTCGCGGGTCCAGGCGTCCAGCGCGACCGCGTCGACGTGCGGGTCCTCGGTGCCGTTGAGCAGGGTGACCGGGACGTCCAGCGGGGCGGCGGGCCGGTAGCGGTATTCGGCGACGAGCCGGAAGTCGGCCTTCAGGTGCGGGAGGAGGAGTTCCTGCACGGCCTCGTCCTCGACCACCTCGGGCGGCAGTCCGCCGAAGAATCCGACGGCCTCGGTGAAGGCCCGGCCCTCCAGGCGGGCGGTCCGGACCACGCGGGGGGTCGGGAGCAGGGAGGGGGCGCTGCATCCGGAGACGACGAGGCCGGCGAGGCCGCGTACTGCGTCGAGGCGGCGGGCGACCTCGAAGGCGAGGGCCGCGCCGAAGCTGTGGCCGAAGAGGAGGAAGGGCCGGTCGTCGGTGGCGGCGAGGGCGATGGCGGCGGCGGCCCCGTCGGCGAGCGCGGCGACGGAGGGGAGGGCCGGTTCACGGAAGCGGTGGCCCCGGCCGGGCGGGCAGACGGCGAGGATCCGCGCGTCCCGTCCCATGGCGGGCTGCCAGTCGAGGAAGGTCCGGGGGTTCCCCCCGGCGTGCGGGAAGCAGTAGACGCGGGTGGCGGGCTCGGGGGCCGCGCCGTTCTCGGAGGTCAGGAACCAGGGGGAGGGGGCAACCACGAGGATCAGCCATTCTCTTGCCGGTCGGTCAGTGGCGGGAGGTGAAGCAGTGCAGGACGGGGCGGCGGCGGACGGTCAGTTCCAGCCAACGTCGTTGGTGGGGCCGGGAACCGGGGCGGTGGTGGCCGGCGCCGGGGTGGTTTCGGCGGGCTGCGGGGTGTTCCAGCCCACGTCACCGGCGACCACGTGCGGCTTCGTGTTGTTCCAGCCGACGTCACCGAGGCGCAGGTGGCTGCCGGAGTCGGTGGTGAGGGCGCCCTGGGCGATCCCGGCGACGGTCGTACCGACGCCGAGCGCGATGCCCGCGGCGGCGAGTGCGACGCGGCCGCGGATTCCGGAAACGCGGCCGGTCTGACGAGTCACCATGTGGTTCTTCCCCATTTTGCCCAGTCCCCTCGAGTCGTTTCGTGTTCGGCCATTCCAGGAACGCCAAACCGAGGCGGTTTCCGGCGGTGATGATCGCCGGGCGCCTTCTTCGTGTTCGTTCCTGCGGTGAGACCAAATCTCCCCTGCCGGGTCACGACGAGGTAGACCTACGATGGCTCCGGTTTACGCATTGCGGGAACCCACGGGGTCCAGACCGCTACGAACAGCTGCATACCGGACAGACAGGGGTGGCACGTGGACGTAGTCAAATACGTCGAAACCGCACAGAGCGGTGCACCTGAAGCGCTGTGTGCGGCCGCCGCGGGGGAACCGCAGGCGTTCTTGCGGGAACTCGCAACGCACCTCGGGCTGCTGGCCCAGGAGGCCGCGCAGCAGGCCGCGCGCCCGGCCGCCGCGCCGGCGGTGGAGGCCCGCGCGGACGAGGAGGTCGTGGGGCCCGGAGTCCGTTATTTGCATGGCCTGGGCAGTATCTCCGGCGCGATCAACGACGCCCTCGGATCGGTCCGGCGGGACATCCTCACCGCGCAGCCGGACGGGGCACGGCCGAGCGCGGTGCTGAAGGAGGCCCTGGAATCCGTACGCCGGCACATCTCGGCGGGGATCGCGATGCGGACGCTCTATCAGCACACCACGCGATTCGACGAGGCGACGAAGGAATATGTCCGCGCGGTTACCGAATACGGCGCCCAGGTTCGCACCCTGGAAGAATTCTTCGACCGTCTGATCATTGTGGACGACGTCGCCTTCATTTCGGCGAACGAAGACCGTACCACGGCTATCTCGATTACCGAACCGACGATCGTACGATTTCTCCGGGACACCTTCGACAAGGCCTGGGACCGGGCGAAGCCCTTTCCCTTCGTGCCGCTCCACGCCGCGAAGGCGGCGGACGAAGTGGTTCCGGCGATCCGGGAGTCGATCAGCAGGCTGCTCGTGGAGGGCTACGCGGACAAGGCGATCGCCCGCCGCATAGGGATCAGCGAGCGCTCCCTCCAGGCCCACATCGCGGCCATCAAACAGGAGATGGGGGCCCTCAACCGGCTCCAGCTCGGCTATCTCCTCGGACGCAACGAGGCCACGTTCGTCGTCTGACGGGGCCGCGTTCGCCGCCTGACGGGGGGCCACGTTCGCCGCCCGACGGGACCACGTTCGCCGCCTGACGGGGCCCGGCCGCCCCCTCGGGACCCGGGGCCCGTGGGGGCTCAGGCGAGGGCGGTGACGGCGAGGGCGGCGGCCGAGGCGCCGAACACGACCACGTGGCGGGCGTTCTGCAGGACCCAGACCCAGGCGGGGAAGCCGTCCTCGGCGGCCTTCAGCAGGGCCGCCACGTCGACGCGGGCCAGCTCCTCGTCGCCCTTGCGGGCGAAGGCGGCGGTCACGGAGGGGACCGCCGTCAGGTTGCTGTACAGGATCACGCAGTTGACCAGCACGATCAGCGACTGCGCGACGTAGGTCAGGACCGGGGCCCAGGAGGCGGCGAGCAGGTTGGCCCCGGCCGCGGCCGCCATCGTCGCGGCGAACCCGACGGGCGCCCAGGTCTCGTGGCCGCCGGCGTCGAAGCGCATGCCGTTCTCCGTGAGGACGGTCGGCCGCACCCCCTGGCGCCGCAGTTCCGCCTCGGCGGCCCCCATGGCGACGGCTCCGTAGCGGGCGCGGACGACCGGGATGCTCAGGAAGGCGGCGGCGACGAGCAGCTGGAGTGCGGCGACAAGAGCGTTCACGGTGGTCCCCCTCGTACGGCGCCCACGGCGCCGCTGTGACGTTCACCCAGTGACTTTCACTAAGTTCAAGGAGACTGTAGGCCTGGACTTGAACTAAGTGCAAGCCCTCGCCTGAACTTTGTGCAAGTGGGGGTGGGCGGCCTATCGTGAGGGGCATGGCACGCGACACGCTCACGCGGGAACACATCGTCCTGACCGCGATCGAACTGCTCGACGAAGAGGGTCTGGACGGCCTGAACATGCGGAGCCTGGGCAAGCGCCTGGGCACCGCGGCCACGGCCGTCTACTGGCACGTCAAGAACAAGGACAACCTCGTCCTGCTCGCCGGCGACCACGTCTGGCACGAGATCGAGCTGGCCGACCCCGAGGCGGTCGGCTGGCGCGCCGCGGCCACCTCCATGGCCACCGGGCTGCACGCGATGCTGAGCCGCCACGCGTGGTTGGTGCCGGCCTTCGGCTCGTACCTGTTCTACGGGCCGGGCAAGGCGCGGTACGACGACCTCAGCCTGGCGGTCTACGAGTCGGCCGGGTTCACCGGCCCCGAGGCGGACCGGGCGGCGGGCACCGTCTTCACGTTCGTGCTCGGCAGCGTCCTCGGCACCTCCGCCGAGGCCTCGCTGGCCCGGCGGCTCGGGCGCGACGGCGGCGACCCGCAGGAGCTGATCCAGGAGACCGTGGCCAGGGCGACCGAGGTCGCCCGGCAGTTCCCGAGGCTGCGCACGCGCGTCGACGGACCGGCGGCGACGGCGTACGCGGCGGCGCCGGAGCAAACCTTCGAGTTCGGACTCCAGATCCTGCTCGGCGGACTGGAGGCCGAACTCGAAGGCCGCGACCGGAGCTGAACTCCCGCCGCTCCCGCGTCACTTCCCCGCGGGAACCGCCGCGGCCCGGGGCCGCCTGCGGGAGACGGCGACGCCGGCGAGGCAGATCGCGCCGCCCAGCAGGGTCAGCCAGCCGGGCACCTCGTCGAGGGCGAACCACGCGATGACGACCACCACGGCGGGCACCGCGTACGTGGTGGCGCCCATCTTCCCGGCGGTGGTGCGCGAGAGGGCGTACGTCCAGGTGGTGAAGGCGAGGGCGGTCGGGAAGAGGCCCAGGTAGACCATGTTGAGGGTGGCGGTGAGCGGGGCTTCGGGGAGCTGGTCGAGCAGCTGCCCGGCGAAGGGCAGGGTGCACGCCGTGCCGACGAAGCAGCCGTACGTGGTCACCTGGAGCGGAGTGGCGTACCGCAGCGCGGGTTTCTGCGAGACGACCCCGGCCCCGTAGGCGAGGGCGGCGACCAGGCACAGCAGCACGCCGACGACCGAGGAGGAGCCGCCGTTCGAGGTGGACACGCCCACGACGGCCGCTCCGGCGAAGGAGACGCCCATCCCCGCCAGCAGCATCGGCGGGAAGCCCTCCTTCAGCAGCCAGCCGCTGAGCAGGGCGATGACGATCGGGCCGATGTTGACGACCATCGCCGCGGTACCGGCGTCGACCTCCTGCTCGCCCCAGTTCAGCGCCACCATGTAGAGCCCGAACCAGAGCACCCCGGAGGCGAGGATCCCCGGCCAGGCCTGACGGGGCGGCAGCGGCACCCGCTTGACCAGGAGTACGGCGCCCAGCGCGAGGGACGCCGTCAGCAGCCGCCCCAGCGCGAGCGCGCCGGGGCCGAAGTGGTCGGCCGACGCGCGGATGGAGACGAAGGCGGAGGCCCACATCACGACGGTGATGCCGGCCGCGACGAGGGCGCGATGGTCGGTTCTGGGATCGCCAGCCGTTTGGTCCATGCGAGCAACGTACCGACGCCCCCCGGCCCTGCCTAGATGATCTCCGGCAGGATCCGGCCGCCCGGCCGGGGCCCGGAGGGGACCCCGGACGAGGGCCGTGGCCAGGGCCCGGGGAGGCCCCGGGAAGGGCCCCGGCCGGTCAGACGGCGGCGAAGGCCGACAGGTCCTCGGTGAGCGCGCGGACCACGGCGTCGTGCTGTTCCGCCAGGTAGAAGTGCGCCCCGGGGAACGACCGGAAGGTGAAGGCGGCGCCGGTCAGCTGCCGCCAGCCCATGGCGTCGGCCAGGCTCGCCCGCGGGTCGGACTCCCCGCAGAGCACGCTGACGGGGGTGCGCAGCACCGGTCCGGGCTCGTAGCGGTATGTCTCGATCGCCTTGTAGTCGCTGCGCAGCGACGGCAGGATCAGCTCCCGGAAGTCCGGGTCGGCGAGCAGCTGCGGGTCGGTGCCGGAGAGTTCGCTCAGCCGGGCGAGGAGGGCCTCGTCCCCCTCGGTGTGGGTGCTCTCCTCCCGGTGGGTGAGCGGGGAGCGGCGTCCGGAGAGGACCAGGCCGCGCGGGCCCGTGCCGGCCCGCTCCAGCCGGCGGGTCAGTTCGAAGGCGAGGACCGCGCCCATGCTGTGCCCGAAGAGGACCAGGGGCCTGCCCCGCCAGGGCCGCAGGGCCCGTTCGACCTCGTCGACGAGCCCGGTCACGGTGTCGGGGCTCGGCTCGCCGAAGCGGTCCTGGCGGCCGGGGTACTGGACGGTGAGCACCTCGGCGTACGGGGCCAGGTCCCGGGAGAGCGGGAAGTAGAAGGAGGCGTTGCCGCCGGCGTGCGGGAGCACGACGAGGACGGGTGCGTCCTGCGGGCGGACCGCGGTGTGGAAGCGGCGGATCCAGGGGCTGCCGGTGGTGCGGAGGTCCCTGGTGGTCTCGGGCGTGGTCATGCGTGGTCCCCGGTGTCGTCCGTGAGCAGGAGCTTCTTCTGTGGTTTGCCCATGGCGTTGCGCGGGACGGAGGCGATGAACCGGACCTCGCGCGGGCGTTTGTGGACCGACAGGTGCGCGGCGACGAAGTCGGTCAGTTCGGTGCCGGTGACCCCTTCGGCGACGACGAAGGCGACGATGCGCTGTCCGAGGTCGGCGTCGGGGACGCCGACCACGGCCGCCTCGCTCACCCGGGGGTGGTCCAGCAGCGCGTTCTCGATCTCGCCCGCGCCGATCCGGTAACCGCCGGACTTGATCATGTCGATGGAGGCCCGGCCGACGATCCGGTGGACGCCGTCGGACGCGTCGACGGCGGCGATGTCACCCGTACGGAACCATCCGTCCTCGGTGTACGCGGCCGCGGTGGCCTCCGGGCGGCCCAGGTAGCCGGAGAACAGGGTGGGGCCGGTGAGCTGGAGTTCGCCGATCTCCGCGCCCGGTTCGGCCGCGACGCGGGTCCGGATGCCGGGCAGCGGGGTGCCGACCGTGCCCGGGCGGACCTCTCCGCCGGCCCGGCCGCTGAGGGTGATCAGCGTTTCCGTCATCCCGTACCGCTCCACCGGCCGGTGGCCGGTGAGGCGTTCGAGGTCCCGGAAGACGGGGGCCGGCAGGGCGGCGCTGCCCGAGACGAGGAGGCGGGCCCCGGACAGGGCCGCGGCCGCCCGCGGTTCGGCGGCGATGCGGGACCAGACGGTGGGCACCCCGAAGTAGAGGCTGCCGCCCGCCTCCGCGTAGGCCTGCGGGGTGGGGCGGCCGGTGTGCACGAGCCGGCTGCCGGTGCGCAGCGCGCCGAGCACGCCGAGGACCAGCCCGTGCACGTGGAACAGCGGGAGCCCGTGGACGAGGGTGTCCTCGGCGGTCCACTGCCAGGCTCCGGCGAGGGCGTCGAGGTCGGCGGTGATCGCGGCGCCGCTGAGCACGACGCCCTTGGGCGGCCCGGTGGTGCCGGACGTGTACAGGATCAGCGCCGGGTCCGCGGCGGGCGCGGCCGGGGCGGTCCGGGCGGGGGCCCGCCGTGCGAAGTCGACGTCGACCTCCACGGCGCCCGAGTCCCGCAGGATGTGCGCGCGTTCGGCCGGTCCCGCGTCGGGCGGCAGCGGTACGAGCGGCACCCCGGCCAGCAGGGCGCCGACGGCCGCCGCGACGGTCTCCAGCGAGGCGGTCGCCGTCACCGCGAACGCCGGGGCGCCCGCGACGTCGGCGGCGACCGCGCCGGCGGCGCCCAGCAGTTCCTCGTACGAGGCGTTCCGCCCGGCGACGCTCAGCGCGTCCTCGCGGTCGCCGTACGTCCCGTCAAGCGCGCTCAGCACGGATTGCTCCCTGTCGGTGGTGGAGGACCAGGTTACGGCCCTCCACCGGGCTCCCGGCCGGGTGCCCCCGGATCGCGGGTCAGATCACGCCCTGGGCGAGCATCGCGTCGGCGACCCTTTCGAAGCCGGCGATGTTGGCGCCCGTGACGTAGTCGCCGGCGGCTCCGTACCGTTCGGCCGTCTCGTACGCGACGGCGTGGATGTCGCGCATGATGCCGGCGAGTTCCTCCTCGACCCGGCTCGCGCTCCAGCCCGTGCGGCCGGCGTTCTGGGCCATCTCCAGGGCGCTGACGGCGACTCCGCCCGCGTTGGCGGCCTTGCCGGGGCCGAAGGCCACTCCGGCCGCCTGGAAGAGGTGGACGGCCTCCGGGGTGGTGGGCATGTTGGCGCCCTCCGAGACGGCCTTGACCCCGCCGGCGACGAGCGCGCGGGCGTCGTCGGCGCCGAGTTCGTTCTGGGTGGCGGAGGGGAAGGCCACGTCCGCCGGGACCTCCCAGACCCGCCCGCCGGGTACGAAGCGGGCGGACGCCCCGCGGCGCTGCGCGTACTCGCTGACGCGTCCGCGCTCGACCTCCTTGATCTGCCGCAGCAGCGCGAGGTCGACGCCCTTCTCGTCGATGACGTAGCCCTGGGAGTCGGAGCAGGTCAGCGGGTTGGCGCCGAGCTGCTGGAGCTTCTCGATCGTGTACAGGGCGACGTTGCCGGAGCCGGAGACGACGGCGGTCAGTCCGTCGAGGGACTCGCCGCGGACCGCCAGCATCTCGGCGGCGAACAGGACGCTGCCGTAGCCGGTGGCCTGCGGACGGATCTCGGAACCGCCCCAGCCGGTCCCCTTGCCGGTGAGGACGCCCGCCTCCCAGCGGTTGGTGATCCGCCGGTACTGGCCGAACAGGTAGCCGATCTCGCGGCCGCCCACGCCGATGTCACCGGCGGGGACGTCCGTGTGCTCGCCGATGTGGCGGTACAGCTCCGTCATGAAGGACTGGCAGAAGCGCATGACCTCCGCGTCGGACTTGCCGTGCGGGTCGAAGTCGCTGCCGCCCTTGCCGCCGCCGATGCCCAGGCCCGTCAGGGCGTTCTTGAAGATCTGCTCGAAGCCGAGGAACTTCACCACGCCGATGTCGACCGACGGGTGGAAGCGCAGCCCGCCCTTGTAGGGGCCGAGCGCGCTGTTGAACTCCACCCGGTAGCCGCGGTTGACGTGGACCCGGCCGCGGTCGTCCGTCCACGGCACCCGGAAGATGATCTGCCGCTCGGGCTCGACCAGCCGCTCGACGAGTCCCGCCTCCGCGTACTCGGGGCGTGCGGCGAACACGGGGGCCAGGGTGTCCAGGACCTCGCGCACGGCCTGGTGGAACTCGGGCTGGGCGGGGTTGCGGCGCTCGATGTCGGCCCGCAATGCGTCCAGCCGGTGCTTCGGTTCGGTCACGGTCAGTTTCCTCTCCAGGCTTCGCTGCCGGGCGTGCGGGCCCGCGGAAGCGGAGGGTACCCCGTGCGGCTGTGTGCGCAGAAAGGTGTCCAACGGCTGAAACCGGCTGGTAACGGCCCATCGGATTTTCCGGGACGCGGGCGATCTCCGCCCGTAGGATCGGCCGGGACCGACAGCTCGATGACCGGATTTCGACTACGTGCGGGGAGCTCTGCGTGGAAACGGCACGGTTCGCGTCACTGATCGCGGCGACGATCACCATGGGGCTGGTCAGCGGCCTCTTCTACGGGTTCGCCGTGGCCGTGATGCCCGGCCTGCGGGGCACCGGCGACCGGACCGTCGTCGAGGTGATGCAGCGGGTCAACGTGGCCATCCTCAACGGCTGGTTCATGCTGGGCTACCTCGGGGCGCTGCTGTTCACCGGACTCGCCGTGGGCCTGCACGTCCCGGCCGACGGGCGGGACGCCCTGGCGCCGCTCGTCGGGGCGTTCGTCTGCTACGTGCTGGCGATGACGGTCACCGGCCTGGTGAACATCCCGCTCAACAACGCCCTGGAGCAGGCCGGCCCGGCCGACCGGCTCGCCGATCCGGCGTCCGTCCGGCGGGCCTTCGAGGGGCCGTGGGTCCGTGCGAACGTCTGGCGCACGCTGCTGTGCACGGCGGCGACCGGCCTGCTGGCCTGGGCCCTGGTCCTGCACGGCGGTTCCTGACCCGGGCGGGCGCCCCGCCCGGGTGCCCGCCCGCCGGTCAGCGTGGCGTGGCGCGGCCGTGCAGGACGAGGGCCCGGGCCAGGGAGGCGAGGGCGAGCGTGCAGACCACGGTGCGGACGATGTTGGTGGTGACCCAGGTGCCCTTGAACTTGTCCACCACCGGGAGGTCGGTGCGCGCCGAGGCCGCGGCGTCCGCGAGTTCGTTGTTCAGCGGGATGTTCACCGCGAAGGTGATCACGAGGACCACGAGGTAGGCGAGCGCGGCCGCCCCGGCCCACAGCGCGACCGCTCGGCGGCCCGAGCGCAGCGAGAGGACCGCCGCCGCGGCGGCGGTGAACAGGGCCAGGACGAAGGCCGTGCCGAAGAGGCCGTTGCCGTCGATGGCCGCGTTGAAGTTGCCCATGACGGTGACGTAGGCACGGTCGTCGTCGAGTCGGGCCAGCCCCGGCATCACCGAGACGTCGAAGGCGAAGAACAGCCCCGACATGAGCCCGACGAGCACCGTCGAGACGCCGAGCAGCACCCCGGTGGCCCGCGCGCCGCCCCGCCCGGGTGCGGCCGGACCCGGTGCGGCGGGCCCCGGTCCGGCGGGCCCCGGTCCGGCGGGACCCGGTCCGGCGGGCTCCCGGGGACCCCAGCCCGGTGGAACCCGGCCCGGTACGGAGTGATCCGGAGTCATGGCGCGTCCTCGTCTGCTGACCGGCGGACCCCGCGTCCGCGCGGAGCCGATGGTGGCACCCGGCTCCGCTCCCCGCCAGGACATTACGGCGAGCGCGCCCGTACGGACCTCGGAAGGAGCGGCTCCGGGGCCCGTACGGCGGCCCGCGCCGGACGTGGTCGGCCGTGGTCAGCCGTGGACGTGCAGCGGCTTGCCGGCCAGGGCGAGGTGGGCCTCGCCGAGCGCCTCGGTCTGCGTCGGGTGCGCGTGGACGAGGCTCGCGACCTCGGCGGGCAGCGCCCCCCAGTTGTAGATCAGCTGGGCCTCGCCGATCTGCTCGCTGACCCGCGAGCCGATCATGTGCAGGCCGATGACGGGACCGTCGGCGACCTGGACGAGCTTGATCTCGCCGGCCGACTTCAGGATCCGGCTCTTGCCGGTGCTCCCCGCGTTGAACTTGCTGACGATCACCTTGTCCGCGCCGTACAGCTCCTTGGCCCTGGCCTCGGTGAGCCCGACGGAGGCGATCTCCGGCTCGCAGTACGTGACCCGGGCGACTCCGTCGTAGTCGACCGGGGTGACCGGCAGGCCGGCGATCCGCTCGGCGACGAGGATGCCCTCGGCGAAGCCGACGTGGGCCAGCTGGAGGGTCGGTACGAGGTCGCCGACGGCCGACACGGTCGGGAGGTTGGTGCGCATCAGTTCGTCGACGACGACGTGCCCGCGCTCCAGGGCGACCCCGGCCTCCTCGTAGCCGAGGCCGGCGGAGACCGGGCCGCGGCCGACGGCGACGAGCAGCAGCTCGGCCTCGACCTGCTTGCCGTTCTCCAGGGAGACCCGGACGCCGGAGTCGGTGTACTCGACGCCGGAGAAGCGCGCCCCCAGCTCGAACTTGATCTTGCGCTTGCGGAAGGCCCGCTCCAGCGCCTTGGAGATCTCGACGTCCTCCGCGGGCACCAGGTGCGGCAGGCCCTCGACGACGGTGACGTCCACGCCGAAGGACTTCCAGGCGGAGGCGAACTCGACGCCGATGACGCCGCCGCCGAGGACGACCGCCGACTCGGGGATCCGGTCCAGGACCAGGGCGTGGTCGGAGGAGACGACCCGGTCGCCGTCGATGGTCAGGCCCGGCAGGGAACGCGGCTGCGAGCCGGTGGCGAGGACGACGTGCCGGCCCCGGTAGCGGACGCCGCCCGCCTCGACCTCGGTCGGGGAGACGAGGCGGCCCTCGCCCTCCACGAGGGTGAGGTTCTTGCGGGCCTTCAGGGTGCCCTGGAGTCCCTTGTACAGGTGGGCGATCACCCCGTCCTTGTAGGTGTGCACCGCGGATATGTCGACGCCCTCGAAGGTGGACTTCACTCCGTAGGACTCGCTGCGGCGGAGCTCGTCGGCGACCTCACCGGCGTGCAGCAGGGCCTTCGTCGGGATGCAGCCGTTGTGCAGGCAGGTGCCGCCCAGCTTGCCCTTCTCGACGAGGACGACCTTCAGGCCGAGCTGTGTCGCGCGCAGGGCGCAGGAGTAACCCCCGCTGCCGCCACCGAGGATGACGACGTCGTACACGCCGTCGGCGGAATTCTCCATGGCTGATGACCTTTCGTCTCGCATGGCACCACGCTCTCATCCCCTTGATCACGGCGGGCTCCGGGAACCGGAATCCATCAGCTCCCGCCGCTGCGGGGGACGAGTTCACGCCACGCGGGAGCGGCCCCGCCGGCCGGGGCCGGCGGGGCCGCTCGCGGGTGCCGCGGTCAGGCGTCGGCGTCCGGGAGGAGGACGATCCGGCCGGTCTGCGAACGGGCCTCGATGAGGCGGTGGGCCTCGGCGACCTCGTGCAGCGGCAGGGTGGCGTGCACGGCGTGCCGCACGGTGCCGTCGGCCAGCCGGGCGGCCAGGTCCTCGTGATTGCGCAGGTACTCCTTGGGGCGGGCGGCGCGCCAGCGCGAGAGCGCGAAGCCGGTCAGGAACTTCATCTCGATGAGCTCCATGGGCGAGACCCGGGGGATCTCCAGTCCGCCGCCGGCCGAACCGTAGAACACCAGCCGGCCGAAGGGCGCGAGAAAGCCGACGCCCTGGCGCAGGACGTCGCCGCCGACGCTGTCGAGGATGACGTCGACGCCCTTGCCGCCCGTCGCCTCGCGGACCTGTTCGGCCCAGTCGTCACGGGTGTAGTCGACGACGACGTCGGCCCCCAGGCTCCGTACGAACTCCAGCTTGTCGGCGGAGCCGGCGGTACCGATCACCAGGCCGGCGCCGGCGGCCTTGGCCAGCTGGACGCTCAGGTGGCCGATGCCGCCGGAGGCGGCGTGCACCAGGACGCTCTCGCCGGGCTGGAGCCGCGCGGTGCCCAGCGTGCCGGAGGCGATGGGCCCCGGGGAGGGCAGCGCGGTCGCCTGCGCGGCGTCCAGGCCTTCGGGGACGGGCAGCACGGTGGAGGCCTCGACGACGGCGTAGTCGGCGTAGGCGCCGTTCAGGGTGAACGCGCCGACCCGGTCGCCCTCGTGGATGTCCGTCACCCCGGCGCCGACGCCCGCGACCCGGCCGATGACGTCCCCGCCGAGGACGATCGGGAACTGGGGGCGCCACATCGGGGCCGGGAAGATGTTGCGCCGCATCTGGGTCTGCGCGAAGCCGACGCTGACGGCTTCGGCGGCGATGAGGACCTCGCCCGGACCCGGCGTCGGAATGGGAGCTTCCTCCACGCGGAGGACATCCGGGTCCCCGTACTCGTGGATTCGGATGATGCGCATCTGACTTCCTCCGGTCGTGCCGCGGAGCGGGCGGGAGAACTGCTGACAAGGAAAGGGGAAGAGGGGCCGGCCGGGCACGGCGGCCCGGCCGGTGCCGGCACTCGGACGGCCTAGTCGGTGACGGGCGCGGAGCGTCCTGTGCTCTGCTTCAGCTCGAAGAAGTCCGGATCGGCGGCCAGCGTCGCGAAGGCGCTCCACAGCCCCGCCGCCCGCTCACCACGCGGTATCGCGGAGAGCACCGGACCGAACTGGCCGGGGCCGCCGTCCACGGAGATCGTGGGAACGCCGATCAGCTCCTGGCCGAGGTCCCGTGCGGGAACCCGGTCGTGCGAGGCGCGCAGCCGCTCGTCCCACTCCTCGGAGTCCAGCGCGCTCAGCAGCGAGGCGGGCAGGCCGAGTTCGGCCAGGGCCTCGGCGCAGCCCGGCCCGACCCCGTCCAGCGCGCGGTGCATGGCCTCGCGGAAGTCGGAGTCCGCCGCGGTGCGCACCGGTTCGAAGATGCCGCCCCGGCCGTGGAAGCGGCTGCCGAGGGCGGTGTAGAGCGGGCCGACGATCTCGTCGCCGTGTGCGTCCCGGGCCGCGGCGACCAGTCGGACGGGGCCCCAGTAGCGGCCGAGGAGGGCGCGCCGGGCCTCGGGGACCTCCGGGCCGCTGTTGAGCAGGGCCAGGCTCATCTCGTGCCAGCGCAGGGTCAGGGGCAGCCGTTCGGCGGCCTCCAGCACCCAGCGGGAGGTGATCCAGGCGAAGGGGCACAGGGGGTCGAACCAGAAGTCGACCGTCTGGCCGGCGGTCCCGTCCGTGGACGGGGCGTGCGCGGTGTCGGTGTGTGGCATGTCTTTCGGGCTCCCCGGGATGAGGGTGCGGCCGGGCGCGGCCGCCGAGGGTGCTCGGCGGCCGCGCCCGGGCCTGTCGGACCGTTGGTCAGTAGCCGACCGTGGTGGTCGAGAACGCGACCGACTTCGCCGGGTCGGCGTAGCACTGGAAGGGGTCCCACTCGTTGGTGACCGGCTGCAGCCGGTTCCAGCCGAACGCGGTGTCGGTGAAGCTGGAACCGCCGGCGCCCGTCGTGAGGGTGCCGCCGGCAGGGGCGCGGAGGGTGACTTCCAGGTTGGGGAAGTCGAACTCGACGCCGCCGGCCCATTCGCCGTCGGACTTGACGCGCAGGTCGTTGCCGTTGCGCTCCACGGTCTGGTGGGCCGTGCCCAGGTTGCTGCCGCCCGTCAGCTTGTAGCTGACGATCTTGGCGTTGGCCGGAACCTTGTAGTTGAACGAGATGGTGTTCAACAACTTGTTGTAGTCGGCGATCGCCTTGATGGGCGCCGAGTCGAAGGTGACCTTGAAGGTCTGGCCGGGCGCCACCTTGGCCGGGGCCGTGGTGGTGAAGTTGCGGCTGTACTCGACGGGTATCCACTCACCGGAGACCCGCGTCTGGCAGATGTACGGGAGCGTGGTCGTCGCGGTGTCGGCACTGGCCGTTCCGGACGTGGCAAGTACCCCCGTCAGAGCCAGACCCAGCGAACCGACCGCGCCGCCCGTCAGCTTCCACTTGCGCTGCACTGATGTTCCTTTCCAGAGCCCGTCGGCGTGGAGGTGTCCCCGCCTGGTCGATCACTTTTCGTCAGCCTGCTGGAGATCCGTTGGAGAAGGGATCCAGCCGACCAGGCGGGTTCACGCTCCCCCGTCAGGCCCCGGCGCGCTGTGCCCAGGCCGCTTCGAAGGCGGCCGTGAGCACGGCCGGATCCTGTACTCCGGAGACCGGCGGACGGCCGTCGATCACCACGGAGGGCACTCCTCCCACGCCGGCGGCGCGGGCCCGGCGTTCGTCCGCGGTGACCTGGTCCGCGTAGGCCTCGCCCGCCAGCAGCGCGCCGACCTCGTCGGCGTCCAGGCCGGCCGCCGTGGCGATGCCGGACAGCACGTCCGGGTCGGCCACGTTCAGCGCGTCGGTGTGGTAGGCGTGGAACAGGCCTTCCAGCACCTGGTCGACCCGGCCGCGAGCGGCGGCCAGGTGGATCAGCCGGTGGGCGTCGAAGGTGCTGACGGGGCGGGACTTGTGCAGGTTCAGCTCCACGCCCTCCTGCTCGCCGTTCGAGCGGATCAGTGCGACCCGCGCGGGTACGGCGGCCGGGTCGGTCCACTGCTCCATGGCCTCGGCGGCCGTGGGGCCCGGGACCCCGTCCGCTTCGGGGGCCAGCTGGAAGCTGCGCCACACCACTTCCACCGCGTCACGGTGCGCGAAGCCCTCCAGGGCCTTCGCGATCCTGCGCTTGCCGATGTAGCACCAGGGGCACAGGACATCGGAGTAGATCTCTATCTTCATGCGTACGCTCCTCACTACGCGCCGCCCGTGCGTCCCGGACCGGCGGCTGCCGCTCCGGGCGGCGGCGCCGACTGCGTCCCCGCCTCAGGCGACGGTGACGACGACCTTGCCCCGCACGTGTCCGGTCTCGACCTCGCGGTGGGCGTCGGCGGCCCGCTCCAGCGGGAAGGTCCGGGACACCTCGACGCGGAGCTTGCCGGCGGCGTAGAGCGCGGTGAGCTCGGCGAGGCGGGACTGCGCGCGCTGGCTGAAGATGCCGCGCACGCCGAGTTCCTCCAGCCGTCCGAAGTCGACCAGGGTGCCGATCCGGTTCTTGTCCTTCACGAGCTCCACGGAGTCGTCGAGGGCGACGCCGCCGATGCCGTCGAGGGCCGCGGTGACGCCCTGCGGGGCGAGTTCGCGCACCCGCTCCACGAGGCCCTCGCCGTAGCGGACCGGGGTGGCGCCGAGCTCCCGCAGGTAGTCGTGGTTGCGCTCGCTGGCGGTACCGATCACCGTGGCGCCCCGCTCCTTCGCGAGCTGCACGGTGATGGTGCCGACCCCGCCCGCCGCGGCGTGGACGAGGAGGGTGTCGCCCTCGCCGACCGCCAGCGCCTCCAGGGCGGTGTGGGCGGTCTGCGCGGAGGCGGAGAAGGCCCCGGCGACCTCCCACGGCATGTTCGCCGGCTTGGCGACGACCTGGTCGGCCGCCACCACCAGGTGTTCGGCGTAGCAGGACAGGATCGCCCAGCCGAGGACCTCGTCGCCGACGGAGAACGCGCTGACGCCCTCGCCGAGCTCGTCGACGACTCCGGCGAAGTCGTTGCCGACGGTCTGCGGGAACGTCAGGGTCGTCCCCGGCGGCGTCCAGCCTCCGCGCACGGCGCAGTCGTAGGCCTGCACACCGGCGGCCTTGACCCGGACGCGGATCTGTCCGGCGGCCGGGCGGGGGGTGTCGACCTCCGCGACCTGGAGGACCTCCGGGCCGCCGAACTCGTTGAACACCGCTGCCTTCATAGGACACTTCCTTACTTCGTGCGTGATGGTTCCGGCCGGGGCTCGTGGCGCGGCCGTGCGGACTGCCCGCGGCCGGGGTCGGGCCGCGGGCGGGTGGGTCAGTAGTTGCCGAGGCCGCCGCAGACGTTCAGGGCCTGGGCGGTCACGGAGCCCGCCGCGTCGCTGACCAGGTAGTCGACCATGGCGGCCACCTCGTCCACCTCCACGTAACGGCCGATCGGCACCCGCGTGGTGACCTTCTCGGCGGCCTCCTCGGCCGTGATGTTGTAGGAGGAGGCGTAGTGCTGGCGGACCCGCTCGGCCATCGGCGTCTCGACGAACCCGGGACACACGGCGTTCGCGGTGATGCCCGTCTTGGCCAGGTCGAGGCCGAGGGCCTTGGTGAAGCCGACGACGCCGTGCTTGGACGCGGAGTAGGGGGCCGCGGTCACGGCGCCCTGCTTGCCGGCCGTGGACGCGATGTTGACGATGCGGCCCCAGCCCTTGCCGAGCATGCCGCCGGCGCTGAGCACCTCGCGCGTCAGCAGGAAGACGCTGTTGAGGTTGGTGTTGATGACGTCGTACCAGAGCTCGTCCGACATCTCGGCGACGGGTCCGCCGCCGCTGCGGCCGGCGTTGTTGACGAGGATGTCGACGGTGCCGAACCGCTCGACCGCGGCGCCGACGAAACGCTTCACGTCCTCCCGGTCGGTCACGTCGCAGGTGGTGCCGTCCACGGCGCCGCCCGCCTCCTGGAGGCTCTTCACCGTCGCGGCGAGCCGGTCCGCGTCACGGCCGCACAGGTACACCTGCGCGCCCTGCTCCGCGAGGTGGGCGGCGATGCCCAGCCCGATGCCGCTCGTCGCCCCTGTCACCAGTGCGACCTTGCCGTTCAGCGAGCCCATCGTGCCTCCGTATCGCAATGTTCCGGCCCTTTTCCGGACCAGACGGACTACGGAGAGCGTGGTTCGCCGCCCTCGACCGCCGGTCGAGGAACCCTTGAGGGCCCGTGCGGGGGCGCGGACGCCCCGCCGCGCCGCCATCGCCGGTCCCCGGCCCCCACGTGCGCCGAGACGGACCTTCGAGCGGTCCTCGAGAAAGGCAACAGAGCGTCAAAGGATCAATTGACGCAGTTTCTGTCGTGGTAGGGGGCCGGTCTCTCTGCGGCCAGGCCGGAAAGGACTTGACTCGATGTCCAGCTCGCACACCTACGGGACGAGTCGCGCGCGATGACCCGACGAGTGGTGATTACAGGAATCGGCGTACGGGCGCCCGGCGGCTCCGGAGCGAAGGAGTTCTGGGACCTGCTGACCGCCGGCCGCACCGCGACCCGCGGGATCACGTTCTTCGACGCCTCGCCCTTCCGCTCCCAGGTGGCCGGAGAGGTCGACTTCCACGCCGGGGCCGAGGGCCTGACGCCGCGTGAGATCCGCAGGATGGACCGGGCGACGCAGTTCGCGATCGCCTGTACCCGGGAGGCCGTGGCGGACAGCGGGCTCCCGTTCAGCGGCGTGCCCGCGCACCGCATCGGCGTGAGCCTGGGCAGCGCCGTCGCGGCCGCGACGAGCCTGGAGAACGAGTACCTCGTCATGTCCGACCGGGGCCGTGACTGGGTCGTCGACCCGGACTACCTCTCCCCGCACATGTTCGACTACCTCAGCCCGGGCGTCATGCCCGCCGAGATCGCGTGGGCGGCCGGCGCGGAGGGCCCGGTGACGATGGTCTCCGACGGCTGCACCTCCGGGCTCGACTCCGTCGGGTACGCCGTGCAGCTGATCCGCGAGGGCAGCGCCGACGTCATGATCGCCGGAGCCGCGGACACCCCCGTCTCCCCGATCGTGCTGGCCTGCTTCGACGCGATCAAGGCCACGACCTCGCGCAACGACGACCCCGAGCACGCTTCCCGGCCCTTCGACGCCACCCGCAACGGCTTCGTCCTCGCCGAGGGAGCCGCCATGTTCGTCCTGGAGGAGTACGAGGCGGCCCGCGCCCGCGGCGCCGACATCTACGCCGAGGTCACCGGCTACGCCACGCGCTGCAACGCGTACCACATGACCGGACTCAAGACGGACGGCCGGGAGATGGCCGAGGCGATCCGCGTCGCCCTGGACGAGTCGCGCGCGGACGCCACCACCATCGACTACATCAACGCCCACGGCTCCGGCACCAAGCAGAACGACCGGCACGAGACCGCCGCCTTCAAGCGCAGCCTCGGTCAGCACGCCTACGACGTTCCGGTCAGCTCGATCAAGTCGATGATCGGGCACTCGCTCGGGGCGATCGGCTCGATCGAGATCGCCGCGAGCCTGCTGGCGATCAGGCACAACGTGGTGCCGCCGACCGCCAACCTGCACCACCCCGACCCCGAGTGCGATCTGGACTACGTCCCGGTGACCGCGCGCGAGCACCGGGTCGACTCGGTCCTCACCGTCGGCAGCGGTTTCGGCGGCTTTCAGAGCGCCATGATCCTCCGCGCCCCGGAAGGAGCGAAGGCATGACCAGGACCGTCATCACCGGGATCGCCGTCACCGCACCCAACGGAATGGGCGTGGAGGCCTACTGGAAGGCCCTGCTCGACGGCAGCACCGGCATCGCCCCGGTCACCGGTTTCGACGCCACCGGCTACCCGGCGAGCCTGGCCGGCCAGATAGCCGGCTTCGACCCCGCCGACCACCTCCCGGGCCGGCTGCTGCCGCAGACGGACCGCTCGACGCAGCTCGCGCTCGTTGCCGCCGAATGGGCGCTGACCGATGCCGGAGTCCCCAACGACACCGTCCAGGACTACGACATCGGCGTGGTGACCTCGAACGCACTGGGCGGGTTCACCTTCACCCACCACGAGTTCGCCAACCTGTGGACCAAGGGTTCGAAGTTCGTCAGCGTCTACGAGTCGTTCGCCTGGTTCTACGCGGTCAACACCGGCCAGATCTCCATCCGCCACCAGCTGCGCGGCCCCAGCGCCGCGCTGGTCGGTGAGCAGGCCGGCGGTCTCGACGCGCTGGGCCACGCCCGCCGCACCATCCGGCGGGGCACCCCCGTCGTCGTCGCCGGCGGGGTGGACTCCGCCTTCGACCCGTGGGGCTACGTCTCCCAGCTGGCCGGCGGCCGCGTCACCCGGGAGAGCGACCCGGCCCGCGCCTACCAGCCGTTCGGCGCCCAGGCCTCGGGGTACGTGCCGGGCGAGGGCGGGGCGATGCTCATCGTCGAGGACGAGGCCGGCGCCGTGCGGCGCGGCGTACGCCCGTACGGGGAGATCGCCGCGCACGCCTCGACCTTCGACCCCGCTCCCGGATCCGACCGGCCGCCGACGCTCGGCCGGGCCGTCGAGGCCGCGCTCGCCGAGTCCGGGCTCGCGCCCGGGGACATCGACGTGGTGTTCGCCGACGGCGCCGGCATCCCGGAGCTGGACGCCGCCGAGGCCGCCGCGATCCGCTCCGTGTTCGGGGCGGGCGGCGTGCCGGTGACCGCCCCGAAGGCGCTCACCGGGCGGCTGTACTCGGGCGGCGGGCCGCTGGACGTGGTCACGGCCCTGCTGGCCATCCGCGACGGCGTGATCCCGTCCACCCCCACGGTCACCGAGGTCCCCGCCGGGTACGGCATCGACCTGGTGCACACCGGGCCCCGCGAGGGGCGGATCCGCAACGCGCTGGTCCTCGCCCGCGGCCGGCACGGGTTCAACTCGGCCGTGGTCGTCCGCGGCCCGCGCGACTGACTCCCGCCGGCCCGCCGGGGCCGGGGCCGCGCCCCGGTACCGGCCGGTCCATCCACCGTCCCAGGCCTCCACAGTCCAGGAGAGACACCCACATGACCACCGCTGTCAGCACCGACCTCTACTCGCAGGTGCTCCACTTCTACGCTCACCAGATGCAGGCCCTCGACGCCCGCCGCTTCGAGGAGTACGCGGCCTCGTTCACCGAGGACGGCGTGTTCCTGCACTCACCCGGCGCCGAGCCGGCCCGGACCCGGCCCGGGATCGTGCGGGAGCTCGTCGAGTTCCACAAGAAGTACGACGGGCAGCAGGTGCGCCGCCGCCACTGGTTCAACCAGGTCGCCCTGGAACACCAGGAGGACGGCACCGTCAAGTCCACGGCGTACGCGCTGGTGACCACCGTCAGGCCGGGCGGTGTGCCGGAGATCAACCCGAGCTGCCTCGTCCACGACACCCTGGTCGTCGAGGACGGCGAGGTGCTGATCGCGTCCCGTCTCATCACGCACGACCAGGTCTTCTGAGGATGCCGGCGGACGCCCGCGCGGCGGGCGGCACGGAGCCCCGTCTCCAGGAGGTGGCGGACGGCGTCTTCGCGTACGTGCAGCCGGACGGCGGATGGTGCCTGAACAACGCCGGGCTGATCGTGTCGCGAGGGCGCTCCGCCCTGGTCGACACCGCCGCCACGGAAACCCGTGCGAAGGCCCTGAAGGCGGCGGTGGGGACGGTCACCGCCCGGCCCCCGCGGTACGTGGTCAACACCCACTCCCACGGGGACCACACCTTCGGCAACTACCTCTTCGCCGACGAGGCGGTCGTCGTCGGGCACGAGGGCACGCGCACCGAGATGGAAACGGTGGGCCTGCACCTGACGGGACTGTGGCCGGACGTGCGCTGGGGCGAACTGTCCGTGGTGCTGCCCGAGATCACCTTCCGGGAGCGCCTCGACCTGTACGTGGGAGACGTGCGGGCCGAGCTGGTGCAGCTGGGCCCCGCCCACACGGCGAGCGACACCGTGGTGTGGCTGCCCGAGGAGCGGGTGCTGTTCACCGGGGACCTGGTGATGTCCGGGTCGACGCCGTTCTGCCTGATGGGTTCGGTGGCGGGGTCGCTGGCGGTGACGGAGCGGCTGCGGGCCCTCGGACCCCGCACGGTGGTCGCCGGCCACGGGCCGGTCGCGGGGCCGGAACTGCTCGACGCGACCGAGGGGTACCTGCGGTTCGTGCAGCGCCTGGCCCGGCAGGGCGTCGAGGCGGGTGTCGGGCCGCTGGACGCGGCCCGCGACGCGGACCTCGGGGAGTACGCGGAACTGCTGGACTCCGAGCGGCTGGTGCCCAACCTGCACCGCGCGTACGCGGAGGAACGGGGCGCCGCGCCCGGGGTTCCGCTCGACATCGAGCTGATGTTCTCCGAGATGGTCGACTACCACGGCGGCCTGCCCGTGTGCCACGCCTGACGGCGGACACGGACGGAGGGGCCCCGCCTTCGGGCGGGGCCCCTCCGTCGTGCTCGCGGTGCGGGGCGCCGGGTGTGCGGCGCCCGCCGGTCAGCCGGCCTGCGGCGCCGCGTTCAGCAGGCGGGCGTAGGTGCCGGCGAGGGGGGCGAACTGCAGACCGCTGTGCCCGGCACCGCAGTTGACGTCGCGCCAGCGCCGCTGGAGTTCCTCGCCCTCGGCCTGGGCCCGGGTGCCCGCGGTGCGCAGCAGCCGGTCGACGACGGAGGCCAGCAGGTCGGCCGCGAGGGCGCTGTCGCGTCCGTTGCGCGCGGAGTCCAGGTCCGAGTACGGCCCCTCGTCGGTGGTGCGGGCGACCCGCTCCAGGAGCAGTTGCGCGGCGTCGGTCTCGCCCTCGGCGCGGGCCAGCAGCTGCTCGAAGGGGCCGGCGTCCTGGGCGCCGCTGATCGCCCCGCCGGGGCCGGCGAGCTTGCCGCGCACCAAGTGGGACCAGCGGTGCAGGGCGCCCCGGGTGGCGCCGAGCAGCGGTGCGGCGAGGGTGAGGCCGTTGCCGGCCTTCAGCGGGACCTGGTGGCAGGCGGCGTCGGAGTCGGGGGCGGCGCCCGCGAGGAGCACGTCGAGCGCCACGGACCGTTCGTCGGGTACGAGCACGTCGTCCAGGACCACGGAGTTGCTGCCGGTGCCGCGCAGGGCGACGGTGAGCCAGGTGTCCTCGATGCGGTAGTCGGTGCGGGGCACCGCGAACACCCGCACGTGCTGTCCTTCGGGGGTCTGGGCGCGGGCGGCGACGAGGGTCCAGTCGGAGAAGTCGACGGCGCTGACGTAGGGCCAGGTGCCGTTCAGGCGCCAGCCGCCCGGTCCGCGTTCGGCGGTGCCGCTGGGCACCAGGCCGGCGGAGACGACGGTGTCCGGGCCCTTGTGCCAGACGGCTTCCTGGCCGGCCGTGGGCAGGTAGGCGGTCATCCGGCCGGCGCTGGCGACGACGGACGCGCACCAGGCGGCCGAGGTGCACCCCTCGCCCAGTGCGGCCACCGCCCCCAGCAGTCCGGTGAACGTGCCGGCGCGGCCGCCGGCCGCGGCGGGGGCGAAGTAGCCGGGGAAGCCCGCCGCGACCACTGCCTCGGCGACGGGTTTGGCCAGGGTGCGGGCGGCCTCGGAGGCGCCGGCGTGTTCGGCGGCGAGCGGCGCCGCGGCCCGGGCGGCGGCGATCAGCGGGTCGGGTCCGGCTGCGCGGTCGTTGCTCATCGTGTGTCTTCCTCTGGTGTGGTGCGGCTGGGAGGTGTTCAGCGCCCGATGCCGAGCCGGTCGGCGGCGGCCGTGAAGGCCTGCGCGGTGTCGGGCAGCCGGCCGAGCGCGTCCCGGTAGTCCGCGCGGGCGGCGGCCAGCCCGTCGCGTACGGCGGGGTCGTAGAGGACCGACTCCAGGCCGCTCACCACGGCGTTCTCGTCGAAGACCTCGGCGCTGAGGACCGTGTCCGCGAAGGGGTTGTCGTGGAGCAGGCCGGACAGCAGGCGGCTCCAGCGCAGCGGCCACTGGTGGAAGGAGGGCACGGGCCCGGGGAAGTCGGTGAGCCAGGAGCGGGCGGCCGGCGAGAGTGCGCCGAAGGGCGCGGTTCCCGACGCGGCGGCCCCGGCGGGGAAGGCGTGCCCGTTGGTCGCGATCAGTCCGGGGACGTCCAGGAGGATGGCCCGCTCCAGGGCGTACGAGGTGAGGAAGCAGGACATCACGGCGTCGGACGCGCCGAGCAGCTGGTGGTAGCGGTCGGCCGTGTACACCGGTTCGAAGTGGACCCGTTCGGGCGGCAGGCCGAGGTTCTCGAAGTAGGGGCCGACCATCACGAACCGGGTGTCGGCGGGCAGTCTGCGCAGGTAGTGGCCGATCAGCCGGGGCAGCCGGACGGCGAGTTCCCGGGTGGCCGGCCCGGCCCGGGTCTGCATGATGTGCTGCCACGGCAGGGTGGGGAAGAGCAGGAGCCGCCGGCCGGCTTCGACGCCGGCCGAGCGGCGTACCCGCTCGCGGGCCGCGTCGGTGAGGGGGGTGAGGGTGCTGTTGGCCCGGTAGAGCAGTCCGTTCGGTCCGGCCGGCCGCTGGGGCCGGTTGACCGGGACGGGTCGCAGGTGGAGGGGCATGTCGAGGAGGTTGGCGTCGACCGTGACGGTCTTGCCGAGGACCTCGACCTCCCGGTCGGTGTCCGCGAGCCCGAGCATGTCGATGGGCAGGACGGGCACGCCGAACTCCTGGACGTACCAGGGGTCGGTCTCGTAGTTCACGAGGTGGGTGAGCCAGTGCCCGAGGTAGTCGCTGAGGACGATGGCGTCGGGCCGGAACTCCCGGACGGTGCGGGCGACCGTGTCGCGGATCCCGTGGCCCAGGTCGGAGGTCACGACGGTGTAGGAGTGGCCGGAGGCCTTCAGCTGGGGTTCGTTGTCGGCGTCGACGACGAAGTGGCACCGCACTCCGGCGGGCTTCAGCTGGTGGGCCAGGTCCAGGCCCACGGTCGTCTCGTGGAGGGTCTTGGCCAGGGTGGCCATGAAGAGCAGTCGCATGCGGTGTCCGCCGTCTCGGTCAGTGCGGGAAGGCGGAGACCAGTCGCTCGATGGCGCCGACGGCCTGCGCGGCGACGGGCTGGGCCGCGACCTCGGCGGCCAGCTCCCGGGCGCGTTCCCGGTAGGACGCGGTGGCCAGGATCTCCGCGCAGGCGTCCGCGAGGGTCTCCGCGGAGTCGTTCTCGGGGGCGATCATCTTCCCGGCGCCGTAGGCGTCGAGGCGGGTGCTGTAGTCCACGCAGTACGGCAGGTACGGGACGAGCACCTGCGGTACGCCGTAGGCCACGTAGCCCATCGTGGTGTTGCCGCCCGCGTGGTGGATCGCCAGGTCGGCGGTGGGGGCCGCCTGGTGGAGCGGGATCCAGCCGGCGCGGATGCCGGGGTGCAGGGGGCGCAGCTTCTCGGCGACCGCCTCCGGGGTGGCGACCAGCACCTCCACATCCAGCTGGGAGACCTTCGCGACGAGCCCGTTGAGGATGTCGAAGTCGGACTCGGGGGTGACGCGGCTGCCCGCGGAGACGAGCACCCGGGGGCGTTCTCCCTTTTGCAGCATCCAGGGTTCGACCGGCTTCTGCGTGGCGTACGGCACGTAGCGCATCAGCTGGGCGGGCAGGGCGTCGGAGGGCCGCAGGCTGGGCGGGCAGATGTCGACGAAGAGGTCGGTGCGGGGCATCTCGTAGAGGCCCAGCCGTTCCATCTCCGGGCCCAGTTCGGCCGCGGCCGCGAGGTCGATGGTGCGGGGCTCGCCCATGTCGATGGCCTGCTTGACGTACGGGACCCCCGCGTGGGCCGCGATCAGCGGGGCGGCGAAGGCCAGGGCCCCGCCGACGACCACGTCGGGCCGCCAGCGTTCCGCGAGTTCGATCAGCCCGTCCAGGCAGCTGGCGGCGTACCGGCCGAAGGTGCGGCCGTTGAAGATGTACCGCTCGTGCAGGTCCTCGGGGATGGGGACGCGCACGCCCCGGCGGTCGACGAGGGCTTCCTGCATGGCCTTCGAGGACACCGGGGCGGCGGGTATGCCCGCGGCCGTGATGGTCGTCATGCAGTTCTCGGGCGCGGCCATGATGACCTCGTGCCCCGCGTTGCGGGCCGCCTGGGCCAGGGGAACGATCCCGAAGATCACTCCAGAGGTTCCGCCGGCTACGAACAGAATCTTCATGCGGTCAATCCTGGAAAGTCGGGATCGGAAAGGGCTCGGGAAGGGCTCGGGACGGGATCGGGGCGGGATCGGGACCGGCTCGGAGGAGGCTCGCGGGGGGCTCGGGAGCCGGGTCAGGCGGCGGGCTTGCGGGCGGTGATGATCCGGTAGCCGAGGTGGTCGCGTTCGAGCTGCGAGACCTGCCCGATCATCTCCTTGAACTCCTCGGCGAAGGCCTGGCCGCCCTTGGCGACGACCTTCTCGTAGTTCTCCTCCACGATCCGGTCGATGCGGGCGGCGGACTTGCGCAGGTGCTCGCCCGCGTCGTAGTCGCGCTCCACGACGAAACCGGCGGTGGTGAGCAGTTCGACGTACTGCTCGGGGGTCGGCAGGGAGTCGACGGTGAAGCCCTCGACGAGGACCTTGCGCCAGTGGGCGTCCAGTTCGACGGTCTCGGCGTAGTCGGAGAGGACGAAGACCCCGCCGGGCTTGAGGACGCGGTGGATCTCGTCGAGCGCCTTCTGCCGGTCGGAGAGGTACATGACGGATTCCACGGCCCACGCGGCTTCGTACGAGCCGTCGGCGTAGGGCAGTTCCATGGCGTCGGCGCGCTCGAAGGAGACCCGGTCCGAGACTCCCGCCTCGCGGGCCAGCTCGGTCCCGGCGTCGACCTGCTCGGTGCTCACGGTGATGCCCGTGACCTTGCCCCCGCCGGTCTGGGCCAGCCGGATCGCGGGGCGGCCCTTGCCGCAGCCGACGTCGAGGAGGTGGGCTCCGGGCGCCAGCCCGACCTGTCCGATGAGGACGTCGGTGAGCCGGTCCTTCGGGTCCGTGCCGGGGTCCTCGTCGTCCCAGTAGCCGATGTGCAGGTTCTGGCCCATGAAGATCTCCCAGAGCCACCCCCGGTCGTCGTAGAACTCGCCCACTTCGTCCGGCGTCAGGGCCTGGTGCTCCGCCATCGGTTCCGCTCCTCGGTTCTTCGGGGTCAGGGGTCCCGATCCTGGCGACCGCGGTTCGACTCCCGCTCGAAGAGCGATCGTGGAGCCGCTCCCCAGCGGCGGTCGAGCGGTGTCCGGCAGAAGGGCGGCGGAGCCCCGGTGGTGCCTTGGCGCGGCCTGGGCCGTGCGCCGAGCGGGGGTCGAGCGGGGGTCTAGCGGAATCTCGCACTCTGGGGGATAAAGATCCCCTTCGTGGGCGGGAAGGGTTCCGGTCCGATATTTCCGGACATCCCACCGGTGTCCCCGCGACCTCGAACTCCCCCGACGCACCGACCGGGATCGTGGACCGCATACCACCACCGGAGTTCCGTATGGCCGCACAGCCTCTGGCTGCCGCAGCAGCCCCCGCCCCCAACAGGGCCACGCTGTTCATCCTTCTCACCATCTCGACCCTGACCATCATGGCCGGAGCCGTGGTCGCCCCGGTCGTCAGTGTCATCAGAGGTGATCTCGGGGTCAGCGGCACCCAAGCCGGGCTGATCCTGACGGCGCACGGCCTTTCCCTGGCCATCGTCAGCCCCTTCATCGGCTGGGCGATCGACCGCTGGGGGGTACGCCTGCCCCTGGCGCTCGGTCTCGTGATCTACGGCCTGGCCGGCGGGGCGGGACTGTTCGCCGACACCTACACCACCCTCATCATCAGCAGGTTCGTCTTCGGCATCGGCGCCGCCGCCCTGTTCAGCGGGACGACCGTGGCGCTGATCTCCCTCTACCAGGGGCCGGAGCGGGACAAGGTCGCCGGCTGGCGCGGCACCGCCATCAGCATGGGCGGCATCATCTGGCCGCTGATAGGTGGTGCGCTGGGCAGCCTGTCCTGGCACGGGCCGTTCGCGGTCTACCTGCTGGGCATCCCGCTCGGCGTCGCGGTGCTCTTCGTCCTGCCCAACGCCCCGGTGGCGCCCCGGGCCAAGGGCGTCAGCGCGGTGGCCCTGATCCGGCAGCAGCCCCGGCTGCTCCAGCTGTACGGGCTGTCGCTGTTCAGCTCGTTCCTGCTGTACGTGATGGCCGTCTTCCTCCCGCAGCGGCTCACCCAGCTGGACGTGGCCGACCCGTTCGTCATCTCCCTGATCACCACCAGCACCTCGGTGGCGGGCAGCGTCATCGGCCTGTTCTACGCCCGGCTCAAGGGCCGGCTCGGGTACGTGAACCTGCTGCGCATGTCCCTGACCCTGTGGACGCTCTCGATGCTGACCATCGGGCTGGCCGGGCACCCGGCCCTGCTCACGGTCGCGGCGGCGCTGTTCGGACTCGGCAGCGGGGTTTCCGTACCGGCGCTGGCGATGATGCTCGGCGAGGCGGCTCCGCCCGCCCTGCGCGGCCAGGTCATGGCCCTGTCGGGGACGGCCAACTTCCTGGGGCAGTTCGTCGCGCCGCTGATCATCGGCCCCGTCATCGGAGCCACCTCGATCACCACCGGCTTCGTCATCGCGGCCGGTCTCGGCGCCGTGGTGCTGCTGCTGTCCCTGGCGGTGAAGGAGCTCCCCGCCTCGGCCGGGGAGGCGGGGGAGGCCGGGGAGGCACCCGCCGGTCCGCCCGCGGCCGCTCCCGCGGACCGGGTGACCGCGGAGGACACCAACCGGGACTGACCAGACCGGGGAAGCGTTAACGGCGTTAACGGTGGTGCACCGTTAACGCCGTTAATGGTCGGGCCCGTTGGGCGGTCTGCTCAGCCGGCGGACGACAGCAGGGCCGCGCCCGTGCCGGGCCGGGTGAAGCGCCGGTTGTGGTAGACGAGCGGCTCCGCCCCGCTGACGTCGGCGGATTCCATGCGGCCGACGAGGATGCTGTGGTCCCCGCCGTCCAGGACGTCGTGCAGGGTGCAGACGATCCGGGCCGTGGCGTCGGTCAGGCCGGGCAGTCCGTGTTCGAGCGGCTCCATCGGGGTGCCCGCGAACTTGTCCCGCCCCGAGTGTCCCGAGCGGGCGAAGGCCCCGGCGACGTCGGCCTGGTCGGCGGCCAGCACGTTGACGAGGAACCGGCCGGTGCGGGTGAAGGCGTCGTGGCAGGACGCCTTCTTCGCCAGGCAGACCAGCACCAGCGGCGGGTCCAGGGAGAGGGACGTGAAGGAGCCGGCGGTGAAACCCAGGCGACGGCCGGCCGGGTCCACGGTGGTCACGACGGTGACCGGCGTGGGCACGTGTGCCATGGTGCGGGCGAATTCGGCGGGGTCGATGGTGGGCAACGGTCCTCCTGGCTCAGGTGCGTACGGGCGCGGCCGCCGGATGGGTGCGGCCGGTCCTCCGGCCGGGACTGGCCGTCCGCGAGGGCGCCCGGTACCGGCCCGTTCTTCTCAGGCTGCGCGGACCACCATGGCCGCGTTGAAGCCTCCGCGGCCGCGGGCCAGCACCAGGGCGGTGCGCAGCCGCCCGGGGCGGCGTACCGCGGTCACGAGGTCGATGGGGCAGTCCGCCGCGGGCGGGCCGGTGTTGACGGTCGGCGGGATCACCCCGTCGCGCAGGGACAGCAGCGCGGCGGCCAGGTCGAGGGAGGCGCCGCCCGCGGCGAGCCGGCCCGTCATCGTCTTGGGTGCGGTCACGGGTACCCCGTGGGCGCCGAACAGGGCCGCGATGGCCTCGGCCTCGTCCCGGTCGGCGGCGCGGCGTCCGGCCGCGTCGGCGAAGACCACGTCGACGTCGGCCGGCTCCAGTCCGGCCTCGCGCAGCGCCAGTGCGGCGGCGTCGCGCAGGCGCGGGGCGCCGCCCGAACCGGGCTTCGGGTCGAAGGTGGCGGCGTAGCCGGCCACCGTGCCGTAGACCGTGGCCCCGCGGTCGTGGGCCGCCGCTGCCTCCTCCAGGACGAGGAGCGCCCCGCCCTCGCCGACGACGTGGCCGTCGGCTTCGGCGGAGAAGGGCAGGTAGGCGCGCTCGGGGTCCTCGGAGGTGCTCAGCTCGCCGCCGGCGAGGTGTGCCGCCCAGCCCCACGGGCAGAGGGAGGAGTCCAGGCCGCCTGTGATGAGCAGCCGGATGCCCTTGCGGAGCTGGCGGCGGGCCTGGGCGACGGCGTCGAGTCCGCCGGCCTGCTCGCTGACGATGACGCTGTTGGGTCCGCGCATGCCGTTCTTGATGGAGATCTGGCCGCTGTTGACGGCGTAGAACCAGGCGAAGGACTGGTAGGCGCTGACGTACTGGCCGCCCTTGCTCCACAGGGCCTGGAGCTCGCGCTGGCCGAACTCGTAGCCGCCGGCGGAGTTGGCGGTGATGACGCCCGCCGTGTAGTCGGCGAGGTCGGCCGGGTCCACTCCGGCGTCGGCGAGGGCCTCGTCGGCGGCGGTGAGGGCGAGCCGGGTCACGTGGGCGGTCTGCGGCAGCAGCCGGCTCGGAAGGTGCTCGGCCGGGTCGAAGCCGGGGACCTCCCCGGCCAGCTTCGCCGGGTACTGGCCGGCTTCGAACCGGGAGAGCGGGCGGATGCCGCTCTCGCCGCGCAGGACCGCGCTCCACCACGCCTCGGTGCCCAGCCCGTTCGGGGCGGCCACGCCGATGCCGGTGACGACGGGTGCGTCGGGCCGGACCGCGGCGTCGGGCCGGATGCGGGTGGCGCTGACGGTCGTGTCGGTGGTCATGCGGCATCTCCCAGACGCGGGCGGGTCAGGATCATGGCGCTCTGGAAGCCGCCGAAGCCGCTGCCGACGCTGAGCACGGTGTCGGTGCGGTGCTCGCGTGCGGTGAGCGGGGTGTAGTCCAGGTCGCACTGGGGGTCGGGACGGTGCAGGTTCGCGGTCGGCGGCACCACGTTGTGCTCGATGGCCAGCGCGCTGGCGGCGATCTCCAGGGAGCCGATCGCCCCGAGGGAGTGCCCGATCATCGACTTGATGGAGCTGACGGGCACCTCGTAGGCGTGCTGTCCGAGGCTGCGCTTGAAGGCGGCGGTCTCGTGCCGGTCGTTCTGCTTGGTGCCGGATCCGTGCGCGTTGACGTAGTCGACGGCGCCGGCGTCGAGGCGTGCCTCGTCGAGGGCGACGGTGATCGCCTGCGCCATCTCGTGGCCCTCGGGGCGCAGGCCCGTCATGTGGTAGGCGTTGCCGCGGCTGGCGAACCCGGAGATCTCCGCGTACACGTGGGCGCCGCGGCGGCGGGCGCTCTGCAGTTCTTCGAGGACCAGGACGGCGGAGCCCTCGCCGAGGACGAACCCGTTGCGGGTGGCGTCGAAGGGCCGGGAGGCGGTCGCCGGGTCGTCGTTGCTGGGCGAGGTGGCCTTGATGGCGTCGAAGCAGGCGACGGTGATGGGGGAGATCGGTGCCTCGGTGGCGCCGGTGATCATCACGTCGGCGCTGCCCTCGCGGATCAGCTCGACGGCGTGGCCGATGGAGTCCAGGCCGGAGGTGCAGCCCGTGGAGACCAGGGAGACGGGGCCCTGGGCGCCGACCCGCCAGGCCACTTCCGCGGCCAGCGAGCTGGGTACGAAGTAGTCGAACAGGTGGGAGACGGCGAGGGTGTGGTCCACCTGCCAGGTGCTCCCGCCCCCGCTCACCGCGTCGTACTCGGTGTCGAGGCCGGTGGTGCAGCCGACGGCGCTGCCGAGGGTGACTCCGGTCCGGGTGGGGTCCAGGAGTCCGGTGTCGAGTCCGCTGTCGCGGAGCGCTTCGTCGGCGCTGACGAGCGCGAACTGGGCGGCCCGGTCGAGGCGGGCGGCCTCCTGCGGGGTGAACCCGTGGTCCAGGGGGTCGAAGTCGGCCTCCGCGGCGATGCGCGAGCGGAACTGCGAGGCGTCGAAGAGGGTGACGGAGCGGGTGGCGGTCCGGCCGGAGGTGAGGTGGGACCAGTAGTTCTTCGTGCCCACTCCCCCGGGTGCGACCACGCCGATGCCGGTGATGACGACGCGTCTGTTCATCGGTTGTCCTTCACGGGGGAGTCCTTCTGCGTCTCGGCGCTCCGCGTTTCCACGGCCTTGCGGAGGGAGGCGACGACGGTGAGCACGTCCGCGTCGGACAGGCCCGGGTGCAGGGGCAGGCACAGGGTCCGGTCGGACACCCAGTCGGAGCCGCTGAGTTCGGGGGCCGGGCCGTCCGCGGGTGCGTAGGCCGGCACCTTGTGGAGGGGCGCGTAGCGGAAGGTGGTGTAGATGTCGTCCGCGAGCAGGTCGCCGGCGACCTGGTCACGGATCCCGGGGTGCAGCTGCACCCAGTAGAAGTAGTACGTGGACTCGTGGCCCTCGGGCAGCGGCGGGGGCGTCAGCACGCCCTGGAGCCCGCCGAGTTCCCGGTCGTAGAGGTCGACGATCTCCTTGCGGCGCGCGACCATCTCGGGAAGCCGGCGCAGCTGTACGGAGCCGATGGCGGCGGTGAGGTCGTTGCCGATGACGCGGCGCCCCGGTTCCGGGATGTCCAGCTCCCACCAGCGGGCGGAGACCTTGGCGTAGCCGAAGCCGCTGGACTGGGCGAGGCCGTGGTAGGCGAGGCGGCGGATCCGGGCGGCCCGCTCGGGGTCCTTGACGTAGATCATCCCGCCGTCCCCGGTGACGAGGACCTTCATGGCGTCGAAGCTCCACATCGCGATGTCGCCGAAGGTGCCGACGGCCCGGCCGTCGACGCGGGAGGCGACGGAGCAGGCGGAGTCCTCGATCAGGGTGATGCCCAGGTCGCGGCAGCGTTCGGCGATCCGGGCGATGTCGCCGGGGTAGCCGCCGTAGTGGAGGACGACCACGGCCTTGGTCCGCTCGGTGAGGGCGGCCTCGATGTCCTCCAGGGTGGGGTTCAGCGTCCGGGGGTCCACGTCGCAGAAGACCGGGCGGCCGCCGTGGGCGAGGACGGCGTTGGCCGCGGCGAGGAAGCTCAGGGACGGCAGGACGACCTCGTCGCCGTCCTGGAGGTCGAGGGCCTCGGCGGCGAGGAACAGGCCCGAGGTGGCCGAGTTGATGAAGACGACGTGTTCCGGGGCGACACCCAGGTGTTCGGCGAAGGCCGCTTCGAAGGCCTTCGTCCGGGGTCCGTGACCGAGCCAGCGGTCCTGGAACACAGCGGCAACCGCGTCGAGTTCCTCAGCACCGACCTGGGGCTGAAAAAGATTGATCATAGCTGCCTCTCACGTCCGGGTGTCACTGAGAGCTTGCGAACGTCTGCTCGACCTTCGATCCAGTTCCGGTGGTCCCGGCCCGTACGGGGCAGGCCCCCGGCACGGGTGCCGGGGGCCTGCTCACAGCCTGCGCCGCTGATCGGGGCCGTGATCAGTAGCGGTAGTGGTCGGGCTTGTACGGGCCCTCGACCTCGACGCCGATGTAGGCGGCCTGCTCCGGGCGCAGGGTGGTGAGCTTGACGCCGAGGGCGTCGAGGTGGAGTCGGGCCACCTTCTCGTCGAGGTGCTTGGGCAGCACGTACACGTCGGTCGGGTACTCGGACGGCTTGGTGAAGAGCTCGATCTGGGCCAGGGTCTGGTCCGCGAAGGAGTTCGACATCACGAACGACGGGTGGCCGGTCGCGTTGCCCAGGTTCAGCAGACGGCCCTCGGACAGGACGATGAGGACCTTGCCGTCGGGGAACTTCCAGGTGTGGACCTGGGGCTTGACCTCGTCCTTGACGATCCCGTCGATCTT
>NZ_JBEXPG010000042.1:0-73251 GCF_040611935.1 Streptomyces sp. NPDC006512
ACGGAGGTACGTCCAGTACGAGCCGCGGCCCTCCGCCTTGAGACGCACCGCACCGGACGCCGCGACCCGGCAAACCTTCCCGGCCACGGCACTAGCATGGCTGTACGAGAAGGGGGGCTCCGTATGACCGACCACAGCCCGCAGCCGAGGGACCCGTGGGCGCCGCCGGAGCAGCCGGCGGTCGACCTGGGCAAGACGCGGGGGACCCCGGGCGGTGCGGCCGCGGGGGCCGTTCCCCCGGTGCACGACCAGCCCACCCTCACCGGGATGCCCGGCGCGCCGGAGCCCGCGCCCTACGCCCCGACCCCGCCGTACGGGGCGCCGCAGACCTCCCCGCCCGGCACCGGACAGACGCCCGCCTACGGGTACCCGGCGCAGCCGGATACCTACGGGTACCCGGCGCAGCCGGATCCCGGCGGTCCGGCGTACCAGGGGGCGCCTCCCGGGTATCCGGGGTACGCCGCTCCCGGGCCCGCCGGGCTGCCGTACCCGGGCTATCCGGGGTACGCGTACCCGGGCTACGCCCCGCCCGTGACCAGCGGCCTCGCCGTGACCGCCCTGGTGCTCGGCATCCTGTCCGTGCTCGCCTGCGTGACCGTGATCGGGTCGATAGCCCTCGGCATAGCGGCGGTCGTCTTCGGCGTGGTGGGCCGGGGCAAGGCGAACCGCGGTCAGGCCGGCGGCGGCGGGATGGCCCTGGCCGGCATCATCCTGGGCGCCGTGGGCATCGTGCTGGGGGTCGTCCTGGGCCTGCTGGTCGCCTTCAGCCCGGCCGACTACGCCGAAGACGACCGCGACGGGAACACCGCCCCCTCGGTCTCGGAGGTCCGGGAACGCGTCTGACCAGGGCGGCCCCCGGCCGCAGCCCGGCCCCGGCCGAGCGGCCGCCCGCACCCGGGGCGCCCGCGCCTACCGCCGGACGCTCACTCCGGGACCGCCGACAGCAGGGTCGGCACCATGTAGGGGCCGTCCGGCCCGGTCCGCGCGAGCGGCACCCAGCGGAGCCCGACCATCCGGGGGCAGGCGCAGGCCAGGTCCCCGTCGACCCCCAGCCGGGGCTCCCCGGGTGCCACCTCGACCCGGAAGCAGGAGGTCCACCCCGAGGGGTACGGCGCCTCGTACGCGTACCGCACCTCCAGGGCGCGCAGTCCCGTCTCCTCGGCCACCTCGCGCCGGACGGCCTCCTCCGGGTCCTCCCCGGGCTCCATACCGCCGCCCGGCAGGGTCCAGTACTCGGGCCCGTCGTGCAGCCCGGACGGCCCCTTCCCGCGCTCGCGCACCATCAGGACGCAGCCGTCCCGGACGATGACGGCGGCCACCCGCATCCGCCCGGGGCGGGTCACGCGCTCTCCTCGCGCAGCCGCTCCCGCGCCTCCATCAGCGCGAAGCCCAGCAGGTTCAGCCCGCGCCAGCGGGCGGGATCCAGGGCGCGCTCGTCGTCGGCGGCCAGCCCGATGCCCCAGACGCGGTCCACGGGGCTCGCCTCGACCAGCACGCGCGACCCGGTGCCCAGGAGGTAGGAGCGCAGCGCCGGGTCCGAGCCGAACTTGTGCACGCTGCCCTCCACGACCAGCGCGAACCGCTCCCGCGCCCAGACCGCGTCGTCGAAGCCGCGCACCAGCCGCCCGGCCGTCTTGGCCTCCGCCGGGCTTGCGGCCCCCAGCGCGGCCCGCTCGGCCTCGGGGTCCTCGAACAGCCGGGCCTTGCCGGCCATCATCCAGTGCTCGGCCGTGGCGTAGCGGACCTCACCGACAGTGAAAGCGGACGGCCACCACTGGCTCAGGCAGCTCGGCCCCAGCTGCCCGCCGGCCCGCGGACGGTGCCCCCAGAAGGGCAGGTACTTGACCCTCTCACCACGCCTGACCTGCTCGATCAACTTGTCGACCATCTCCATGCACGCGAGTCTTGCAGTCACCACGGACACTTCGTACGGGATTTCGGGTGTGCCTCGACACATGGTCGACCGATTCCGTCGCGTAATCAAAAGGCAACAACGGAATCCCTTGGCGGAGGGGAACACCTCTGCCAGGATCGGCACTCAATTCGAGCTGTAGCTACGGAGAGCGTGAGAGCGTGATGGGTAACCGCTTCCAGGTTAAGGACCGCTTCGCAGACGGCGCGCAGTACATCGACGGGCAGCTCAGGTCCGGTACCTCGGGCCGTTCGCACACCATCGTCGATCCCGCCACCGGTGAGGACGTCCTCACCTACGAACTCGCGGGCACGGCGGACGTGGACGCGGCCGTCGCCGCCGCCAAGCGCGCCTTCCCCGCGTGGTCCGGCGCCACCCCGGGTGAGCGCTCGGACGCGCTGCACCGGCTGGCCGCCGTACTGGCCGCGCAGGCGGAGGATTTCGCGCACGCCGAGTCCCTGCAGTGCGGGAAGCCGGTCAAGCTGTCCACGGAGTTCGACGTACCGGGGACCATCGACAACACCGCCTTCTTCGCCGGCGCCGCCCGCCACCTCCAGGGCCAGGCGGCCGGCGAGTACTCGGGCGACCACACCTCGTACGTACGCCGCGAGGCCATCGGCGTCGTGGGCTCCATCGCCCCCTGGAACTATCCGCTCCAGATGGCCGCGTGGAAGATCCTGCCGGCCGTCGCCGCGGGCAACACGATCGTCCTGAAGCCCGCCGAGCTGACCCCGCTGACCTCCCTGATGTTCGCCCAGGCGGCCAAGGAGGCCGGCCTGCCCGACGGTGTGATCAACATCGTCACCGGGGCCGGCCGGGACGCGGGCGAACACCTCGTCGGCCACCCCGACGTGGTCATGACCTCCTTCACCGGTTCCACCGCCGTCGGCAAGCGGGTCGCGGAGATCGCCACCGCCACCGTCAAGCGGCTCCACCTGGAACTCGGCGGGAAGGCCCCCTTCCTCGTCTTCGACGACGCCGACCTGGAGGCCGCCGCCCACGGCGCGGTCGCCGCCTCGCTGATCAACACCGGCCAGGACTGCACGGCGGCCACCCGCGCCTACGTCCAGCGCCCCCTCCACGACGCCTTCGTTGCCCGGGTCGCCGAGCTGATGGAGACCGTCCGCCTGGGCGACCCCTTCGCGCCCGGCACCGACCTCGGCCCGCTCGTCTCGCACGCCCAGCGCGACCGGGTCGCCGCCTTCGTGGAGCGGGCCCGCGCGTACGCCACCGTCGTCACCGGCGGCGCGATCCCGGGGGGCGAGCTCGCCGCGGGCGCGTACTACCGGCCGACGCTGATCACCGGGGCCGCGCAGGACAGCGAGGTCGTCCAGTCCGAGATCTTCGGCCCGGTCCTGGTCGTGCTGCCCTTCGACACCGACGACGAGGGCCTCGACCTGGCCAACGACACCCCGTACGGGCTCGCCGCCTCCGCCTGGACCCGCGACCTGTACCGGGCGAACCGGGCCACCCGCGAGATGAAGGCGGGCTGCGTCTGGGTCAACGACCACATCCCGATCATCAGCGAGATGCCCCACGGAGGCTACAAGGCGAGCGGCTTCGGCAAGGACATGAGCTCGTACTCCTTCGAGGAGTACACGCAGGTCAAGCACGTGATGTACGACAACACCGCGGTCGCCGCGAAGGACTGGCACCGCACGATCTTCGGGGACCGATAGCCGAGTACCGCCTGACCAGCGGCACACCCATCCCGAAAGGGCAACGCGCATGGAGCAGTTCGAGCCCGACCGTCTCTCGGCGGCGCAACTCGCCGCGATGCGACGCAGTCTGACCAGCGGGCGCGGCGCCCTCACCCGCCGCTCCCTGCTGCGCGCGTCCGGAGTCGGCGCGCTCACCCTCGGCGGCCTGTCCGCCCTCACCGCCTGCGGGATCCCGCCCGCCAGGCGGGAGGGCGACGCGGCGGCGGCCTCCGACGACCACTCGGCGCAGGAGAAGGAGGTCAACTTCTCCAACTGGACCGAGTACATGGACACCAGCGACGACGAGAAGACCCGTCCGACCCTGGAGGAGTTCACCAAGCGCACCGGGATCAAGGTCAAGTACACCGAGGACATCAACGACAACGTCGAGTTCTTCGGCAAGATCCGCCCGCAGCTCGCCGCGGGCCAGGACACCGGTCGGGACCTGATCGTCGTCACCGACTGGCTCGCCGCGCGCATCATCCGGCTCGGCTGGGCGCAGAAACTGGACCCCTCGAACCTGCCGCACGCCTACGCCAACCTGATCCCCCAGTTCCGCAGCCCCGACTGGGACCCGGGCCGCTCCTACAGCTACCCGTGGACCGGCATCGACACCGTCATCGCCTACAACTCCAAGGCCACCGGCGGCAAGGCGGTCGACTCCGTCACGCAGATGCTGGACGACCCCACCCTCAAGGGCCGGGTCGGCTTCCTCACGGAGATGCGCGACAGCGTCGGCATGACCCTCCTCGACCAGGGCAAGGACCCGGCGCACTTCACCACCGCGGACTTCGACGGGGCGATAGGCCGGCTCCAGAAGGGCGTGGACACCAAGCAGATCCGCCGCTTCACCGGCAACGACTACACGGCGGACCTGGACAAGGGCGACCTCGCCGCCTGCCTCGCCTGGGCCGGCGACGTCATCCAGCTCCAGGCCGGCAACCCGGACATCAAGTACGCCATCCCCGCGCCGGGTTACATCACCTCCAGCGACAACCTGCTGGTCCCGGCCAAGGCCCGGCACAAGGCCAACGCCGAGAAGCTCGTCGACTACTACTACGAGCCCGCGGTCGCCGCCCAGCTGGCCGCCTTCATCAGCTACGTCTGCCCGGTCGAGGGCGTCAAGGACGAGCTCGCCAAGATCGATCCCGCGCTCGCGGACAACCCGCTGATCGTCCCGGACAAGGCGATGGCCGCCAAGGCCCACGCCTTCCGCTCCCTGACCAGCGAGGAAGAGACGGCGTACGAGGAGAAGTTCGCCAAGCTCATCGGCGCCTGACGGAGCCGCCCGGCACACGCCTGCGCACCCGTGCTTCCGCCCCCTTCCACGACACCACCACCGAAGGCCCAGGCCCATGACTGACAAGACCGCGAGCGGCGACGTCCGCCTCGCAGGGATCAGCAAGCACTACGGCTCCTTCACCGCAGTGCACCCGCTGGACCTCACCATCCCCCAGGGCTCCTTCTTCGCCCTGCTCGGCGCTTCCGGCTGCGGGAAGACCACCACCCTGCGCATGATCGCCGGGCTGGAGGAGCCCTCCACCGGCACGGTCAGCCTCGGCGAGCGCGAGGTCACGCACCTGCCGCCGTACAAGCGCCCGGTCAACACCGTCTTCCAGAGCTACGCGCTGTTCCCGCACCTGAACATCTTCGAGAACATCGCGTTCGGACTGCGCCGCCGGGGCATCAAGTCCGTCAAGAAGCAGGTCGACGACATGCTGGAGCTGGTCCAGCTCGGCCAGTTCGCCCAGCGCAAGCCGCACCAGCTCTCCGGCGGCCAGCAGCAGCGCGTCGCCGTCGGCCGGGCCCTCATCAACCACCCGCAGGTGCTCCTGCTCGACGAGCCGCTCGGCGCCCTCGACCTCAAGCTGCGCCGCCAGATGCAGCTGGAGCTCAAGCGGATCCAGACCGAGGTCGGCATCACCTTCGTCCACGTCACGCACGACCAGGAGGAGGCCATGACCATGGCCGACACCGTCGCCGTGATGAACGGCGGCCGCGTCGAGCAGCTGGGCGCCCCCGCCGAGCTCTACGAGAACCCGAAGACCACGTTCGTCGCCAACTTCCTCGGCACCTCCAACCTCATCGAGGCCGAGGTACTGGAAGCCGGGTCCGCGGACGTCACCGTCAGCTCGGCCGGCACCCGGCTGAGGCTGCCCGCCGCACGATGTTCGACCGCGCCCCGCACCGGCGGAAAGCTCCTGGTCGGAGTGCGCCCGGAGAAGATCTCCCTGGTCCACGCCGAAGAGGCGCACACCGTCGCCGCGGGCCGCAACACGATAGCCGGGCGGATCGCGCACACCTCCTTCATCGGCGTGTCCACCCAGTACGTCATCGACAGCCCGGTCTGCCCGGAACTGGAGGTGTACGCGCAGAACATCGAGCGCGACGCCCGCCTGGTCCCCGGCGCCGAGGTCGTCCTCCACTGGAACCCGGAGCACACCTTCGGACTGGACGCCGCCCAGTCCATGCTCGCGGGGACGATGGGCGACGCCGGCGTCGAGACCGCCGAGGAGAGCGCGTGAGCGCCACCGCCGCGCCGCCCCAGGCGCCCGCCCCGGCCGCGGTGGAACCGCCGGTGCACAAGCCGTCGCTGCGCAAGCGGCTCGTCCCGTACTGGCTGCTGCTCCCCGGCATCCTGTGGCTGCTGGTCTTCTTCGTCCTGCCGATGGTCTACCAGGCCTCCACCTCGGTGCAGACCGGCTCGCTCGAAGAGGGCTTCGAGGTCACCTGGCACTTCCAGACGTACTGGGACGCCTTCACCGAGTACTACCCGCAGTTCCTGCGCTCCCTGCTCTACGCGGGCACCGCGACCGCGCTGTGCCTGCTGTTCGGGTACCCGCTGGCCTACCTGATCGCCTTCAAGGCCGGACGCTGGCGGGGGCTCCTGCTGGTGCTGGTCATCGCCCCGTTCTTCACCAGCTTCCTGATCCGCACCCTGGCGTGGAAGACGATCCTGGCCGACGGCGGACCGGTGGTCGCCGTCCTGAACGGCATCGGCTTCCTCGACGTGACCAGCTGGCTCGGCATGACGGAGGGGGACCGGGTCCTCGCCACGCCGCTCGCGGTCGTCTGCGGTCTCACGTACAACTTCCTCCCCTTCATGATCCTGCCGCTTTACACCTCCCTGGAGCGGATCGACACCCGCCTCCACGAGGCCGCCGGAGACCTCTACGCCCGCCCCGCCACGGTGTTCCGCAAGGTGACCTTCCCGCTGTCGATGCCGGGCGTGGTCTCGGGGACCCTGCTGACCTTCATCCCCGCGAGCGGCGACTACGTGAACGCCGAACTGCTCGGTTCCACCGACACCCGGATGATCGGCAACGTCATCCAGTCGCAGTACCTGCGGATCCTCGACTACCCCACCGCGGCCGCGCTGTCCTTCATCCTCATGGCCATCGTGCTGATCATGGTCACCGTCTACATCCGCCGAGCGGGAACGGAGGACCTGGTCTGATGAACAAGCCCCTGGCCTGGCTGCGCCGCCATCTCGTCGTCATCGCGGGCCTGTGCACGCTCGCCTACCTGATCCTGCCGAACCTCGTCGTCACCCTCTTCTCCTTCAACAACCCGACGGGCCGCTTCAACTACTCCTGGCAGGAGTTCTCGCTCGACGCCTGGAAGGACCCCTGCGGGGTCGCCGACCTCTGCGGCTCCCTCTCGCTCTCCCTCCAGATCGCCCTGTGGGCCACCATCGGCGCGACCGTCCTCGGCACCGCCATCGCCTTCGCGCTGGTGCGCTACCGCTTCCGGGCGCGCGGTGCGGTCAACTCGCTGATCTTCCTGCCGATGGCGATGCCGGAGATCGTGATGGCCGCCTCGCTGCTCGCGCTGTTCCTGAACATGGGCATCCAGCTGGGCTTCTGGACGATCCTGATCGCCCACGTCATGTTCTGCCTCAGCTTCGTCGTCGCCGCCGTCAAGGCGCGCGTGCTGTCGATGGACCCGCGCCTGGAGGAGGCCGCGCGCGACCTCTACGCGGGTCCGGTGCAGACCTTCCTGCGGGTCACGCTGCCCATCGCGGCACCCGGTATCGCGGCGGGCGCGCTGCTGTCCTTCGCGCTCTCCTTCGACGACTTCATCATCACCAACTTCAACTCGGGCAACACCGTCACCTTCCCCATGTTCGTGTGGGGATCGGCCCAGCGCGGTACGCCCGTGCAGATCAACGTCATCGGCACGGCGATGTTCGTCATCGCGGTGCTGGTGGTCCTCGCCGGCCAGATGGTCGGCAACCGCCGCAAGAAGGCACAACCGAAGTAGACCCCTGTAGGGAGTTGGAAGCCATGGCCCCAGTCGCCATGCGTAGTGTTGCGAAATCCCTTTCGGACGCCAAGCCCGTCTCGTACTGGCTCGACGACCCCGGCAAGCCCGCCCCTCAGCCCGCCCTCACCTCCGACGAGCGGTGCGACCTGCTCGTCATCGGCGGCGGCTACAGCGGCCTGTGGACCGCGCTGCTCGCCAAGGAGCGCGACCCCGGCCGGGACGTCGTCCTGATCGAGAGCAAGGAGGCGGGCTGGGCCGCCTCCGGGCGCAACGGAGGTTTCTGTGCCGCCTCCCTCACCCACGGCTTCTCCAACGGGCTGGCCCGCTGGCCGAAGGACCTCGCCCGGCTGGAGGAGATGGGCGCCCGCAACCTCGACGCCATCGAGGAGGCCGTCGCCCGGTACGGCATCGACTGCGACTTCGAGCGCACCGGCGAGATCGACGTCGCCACCGAACCGCACCAGGTGGAGGAACTGCGCGAGCTCCACGAGGAGGCCCGCCGCCTCGGCCTCGGGGACGGCTCCGAATGGCTGGAAGGCGACGCCCTGCGGGCCGAGGTCAACTCGCCGACCTTCCTCGCGGGCCTGTGGGACCGCGACGGCGTCGCCATGCTCAACCCGGCGAAGCTGGCCTGGGGCCTCAAGCGGGCGTGCCTGGAGCTGGGCGTGCGGATCTACGAGAACACCCGCGGCCTGAAGCTGGCCCCGGCCGGGGCCGGGATGACCGTGCAGACCCCGTACGGGGTGATCCTCGCGCGCCGGGTCGCGCTCGGCACCAACATCTTCCCGTCGCTGGTCAAGCGGATCCGCCCGTTCACCGTCCCGGTGTACGACTACGCGCTGATGACCGAACCCCTGACGGAGGAGCAGCTCGCCGCCGTCGGCTGGAAGAACCGGCAGGGCCTGGGCGACAGCGCCAACCAGTTCCACTACTTCCGGATCACGCCCGACCACCGGATCCTGTGGGGCGGCTACGACGCGATCTACCCCTACCGGGGCAAGCTCGACTCCGAGTACGACCACCGCCCCGAGACCTACCTCAAGCTCGCGGAACACTTCTTCACCGCCTTCGCGCAGCTGGAGGGGCTGAAATTCAGCCACGCCTGGGGCGGGGCCATCGACACCTGCTCGCGCTTCTCCGCCTTCTTCGGCACCGCGCACTCCGGGAAGGTCGCCTACGCGGCCGGCTTCACCGGGCTCGGGGTGGGAGCCACCCGCTTCGGCGCCGACGTGATGCTCGACCTGCTCGACGGGGTCCCGACCGAGCGCACCCGGCTGGAGATGGTGCGGTCCAAGCCGATGCCGTTCCCGCCCGAGCCCTTCGCCTGGACCGGGATCGCGCTCACGAAGTGGTCGCTGGCCCGCGCGGACGCCCGGGGAGGGCACCGCAACCTGTGGCTGCGGACGATGGACCGCCTCGGCCTCGGCTTCGACAGCTGACCGGCGGCGTACGGCCGGGTCGATGAACCGATCAGCCGACCCCCGTGCGCCGGGCGCACCCGCGATCACCGTGTGACCCGCTTCACTACCACGGAGTAACGGAACCCGCGTCATACCCGCGCCCGGCCCCGCTCTCTCCCGGTGAGAACCCCTCACCGCACGAGACGAACGGAGGCCGGGCGATGACGCTCGCGGCGACCAAGACGGCAGTGGACTGGCTGGTATCGGTGGCGCCGGACCCCGACGCCTGCCGCTGGGACTGGGAGCGCCACCCCCTCGGGGTCGCCCTCCTCCCGGCCGGCCGGAGCTGGGACGTGCTGATCCTTCCGGGGGAGCTGGGGCAGGCCACCCTCGACGTACTGCGCCTGCTGCCCGGCGGGCCCGGCCCGGTGCTGGCCGACTTCGGGGACTCCCGGGTCGGCTTCTTCGTACCCCCGGGCACGGCCTCGCGCTGGATCGGCACGGGCGTACGCGGTGCCGGGCGCGGCAGCTGGATCGTGGTCCCGTACCCGGGCCGGGCGACGGGCGGCGTCCGCTGGCTGGTGGTCCCCGACGGCAGCGGAACCCTCACCGACCCGGCGGTCCTGGAACTCGCCATGCACGAGGCGGCGGCCGCCGCCGCCGGCGGTCCGGGGGAGCGGGAGGGCCGGAAGCCTTGACAAGCGCATTGGTCTGGACCATCTTGGGCGCCGCTGACCCCCTCCATCCCCCCACGCCCCGGAGGCAGTTGTGCGCAGAGCCCGGTCCCTCCTTACGGCCGCCGCCCTGGCGGCGGCCGGCTTCCTCGCAGCGGGCCCGCCGGCCGCGGCGGCGGACGCCGACCTCGTACGCAACGGCGGCTTCGAGACCGGCCTCGACGGCTGGACCTGCTCGGGCGGCAGCGGAGCCACCGTCACCACCCCCGTCCACAGCGGCGGTTCCGCCCTCCGGGCCACCCCGGCCGGCCAGGACAACGCCCGCTGCTCCCAGACCGTCACCGTCGCCCCGGACTCGGCGTACACGCTCGCCGCCTGGGTCCAGGGCGCCTACGTCTACCTCGGCGCGACCGGAACCGGCACGACCGACACCTCGGTCTGGACCCAGAGCCCGGGCGCCTGGAAGCAGCTCACCACGAGCTTCCGCACCGGCCCCGCGACGACCTCCGTGACGGTCTACACCCACGGCTGGTACGGCCAGGGCGCCCACCACACCGACGGCGTCACCCTGATCGGACCGGACCCCGGCGGCCCGGGCCAGCCCCAGGTCCCGGCCGCCCCCACCGGCCTGACCGCGACCGCCACCTCCGCCGGATCGGTGGCCCTCACCTGGGCCGCGGCCCCCGGAGCCACCTCCTACCGGATCCACCGCGAGGGAGCCGCGCCCCAGAGCGCCACCGGCACCTCGGCCACCGTCACCGGCCTCGCCGCGTCCACCACCCACACCTTCCGGGTCAGCGCCGTCAACGCGGCCGGCGAATCCCCGAAGAGCGCCCCGGCCTCCGCCACCACCCCGGCCGACGGCGGCGGCCCGGGCGGCCCCGGCCTGCCCCCGCACGCCCTCGTCGGCTACCTCCACACGAGCTTCGCCAACGGCTCCGGCTACGTACGGATGGCCGACGTCCCCGCCTCCTGGGACGTCGTCAACCTCGCCTTCGGCGAGCCGACCTCCGTCACCTCGGGCGACATCCGCTTCCGGCTGTGCCCCGTCGCCGAATGCCCCAACGTCGAGTCACCGGCCGAGTTCAAGGCCGCCGTCAAGGCCAGGCAGGCCGCCGGCAAGAAGGTCCTGATCTCGATCGGCGGCCAGAACGGCCAGGTCCAGCTGGCCACCACCGCCGCCCGTGACGCCTTCGTCACCTCCGTCGGCAAGATCATCGACGAGTACGGCCTCGACGGCCTCGACATCGACTTCGAGGGCCACTCCCTCTCCCTCGCCACCGGCGACACCGACTTCCGCGCCCCCACCACCCCGGTGATCGTCAACCTGATCTCCGCCGTCAAGACCCTCAAGGCCAAGTACGGCCCCGGCTTCGTCCTGACCATGGCCCCCGAGACCTTCTTCGTCCAGCTCGGCCACCAGTTCTACGGATCCGGCCCCTGGGGCGGCCAGGACCCGCGCGCCGGCGCCTACCTCCCCGTCATCCACGCCCTGCGCGACGACCTGACCCTGCTCCACGTCCAGGACTACAACTCCGGACCGATCATGGGCCTCGACAACCAGTACCACTCCATGGGCGGCGCCGACTTCCACATCGCCATGAACGACATGCTGCTCACCGGCTTCCCCGTGGCCGGCGACTCCGCCCGCGTCTTCCCGCCCCTGCGGCCCGACCAGGTCGCCATCGGCCTCCCCGCGACCACCCACGCCGGCAACGGCCACACCTCCCCGGCCGAGGTCACCAAGGCCCTGGACTGCCTCACGAAGAAGCAGAACTGCGGCACCTACCAGACCCACGGCACCTGGCCCGCCCTGCGCGGGCTGATGACCTGGTCCATCAACTGGGACCGCTTCGGCGGCTGGGAGTTCAGCCGGACCTTCGACGCGTACTTCGGCCGACGCTGACGCGGACGCAGACGAGGAGCGGAGCGCACAGCAGGAGGCTGGCCAGGACGTCCAGGGGCCAGTGGAAGCCGCGCAGGACCAGCCCCGTCGCGGTCAGGGCGGTCAGGGCGGCCGCGAGGGGCAGGGGCCAGCGGCGGCGGGCGTACGGGGCGACGAGCAGGGCGGCGCCGACGTAGGCCGTCAGGGCGGTGGCCGTGTGGCCCGAGGGGTAGTAGCCGGCGGCCCAGGGCTCCAGCGGGCCCGGCCGGGCGGTCCACTCCTTGAAGGGGATCACCAGCGCCGGCACCAGGGCCATCGCCAGGCCCGCCACGAGCGGGCCGCGGCGGTCCCCGCGGCGCAGGGCGTAGGCCATGGCCACGAGCAGGACCGGCAGGGCGACGGGAACGTTGCCGAGATCGGCGAGGCCCTCGGTGACCGCGTCGGGGACCGTGCGCACCAGCACGCGGCTCAGCGCGTGATCGGGGGTCAGCAGCGGCCCCTCCACCAGGACCTGCCAGGTGATCAGGGCGAAGAGGAGGGGGCACAGGGCCGCGAGGAGGAGAGTGGCCGGCCGTCCCGGAACAGGGGGGATGGTTCCGGGACGGCCGCCCGGATCGGGTTCCCGCGCGCCCCGGGGGGTTTGGGGCGGACGGCTGTCCGATCGGTGAGGAGTGTGCGCGAACGCATGCCCAGTACGGCGCTGGGGAAGCCCGGTACTGGTGTCGCCCCCGGTTTCCCGGGAACGGTCTGTCTCACTCATCTGCAGAAACCGTACGCCAACGGAAGAGGGGCCGACAGCGGGAACGCGCTCCCGCCATCGGCCCCGCACAGCTTCTTCACAGCGCCCGACCGTTACCGCGGGTAGGGCCGGGGGCGCTGCGATCGGACGTTCTAGACGTTCGATCAGATGCCCGTGGATCCGGTCGTGGATCCTGTCGTGGATCCGGTCCTGGATCCGCGGATCAGATGCCCGCGAACGCGGTCTCCAGGATGTCCAGGCCCTCGTTCAGCAGGTCCTCGCCGATGACGATCGGCGGCAGGAAGCGGAGCACGTTGCCGTAGGTGCCACAGGTGAGGACGAGCAGGCCCTCGGCGTGGCAGGCCTTCGCGAGCGCGCCGGCCGCCTCCGGGTTCGGGGTCTTGGACGCGGGGTCCTTGACCAGCTCGATCGCGATCATGGCGCCGCGGCCGCGGATGTCGCCGATGATGTCGTACTTCTCCTGCATGGCCGTCAGGCGGGTCTTCATGACGGACTCGATCTTCTTCGCCGCGGCGTTGAGGTCGAGCTCCTTCATGGTCTCGATGGAGCCGAGCGCACCGGCGCACGCCACCGGGTTGCCGCCGTAGGTGCCGCCCAGACCGCCGCCGTGCACGGAGTCCATCATCTCGGCGCGGCCCGTCACCGCGGCGAGCGGCAGACCGCCCGCGATGCCCTTGGCGGTGGTGATCAGGTCGGGGACGATGCCCTCGTCCTCGCACGCGAACCACTGGCCGGTGCGGCAGAAGCCGGACTGGATCTCGTCGGCGACGAAGACGATGCCGTTGTCGTTGGCGAACTTCACGATCGCCGGGAGGAAGCCCTTGGCCGGCTCGATGAAGCCGCCCTCGCCGAGGACCGGCTCGATGATGATCGCGGCGACGTTGTCGGCGCCGATCTGCTTGCTGATCTGGTCGATCGCCTGGGCGGCGGCCTCGGGGCCGCAGTTCTCGGCGCCGGTGGGCCAGCGGTAGCCGTAGGCGACCGGGACGCGGTAGACCTCGGGGGCGAACGGACCGAAGCCCTGCTTGTACGGCATGTTCTTCGAGGTCAGCGCCATCGTGAGGTTCGTACGGCCGTGGTATCCGTGGTCGAAGACGACGACGGCCTGACGCTTGGTGTACGAACGGGCGATCTTGACGGCGTTCTCGACGGCCTCGGCGCCCGAGTTGAACAGGGCCGACTTCTTCGCGTGGTCACCCGGGGTCAGCTCGGCCAGGGCCTCGCAGACCTCGACGTAGCCCTCGTACGGCGTGACCATGAAACAGGTGTGGGTGAAGTCGGCGAGCTGCGCGGACGCGCGGCGCACGACGGCCTCGGCGGAGGCGCCGACCGAGGTCACGGCGATGCCGGAACCGAAGTCGATCAGACGGTTGCCGTCGACGTCCTCGATGATGCCGCCGCCCGCGCGGGCCGTGAACACGGGCAGCACGGAGCCCACGCCGCCGGCCACCGTCGAAAGGCGGCGGGCCTGCAGCTCCTGCGACTTGGGGCCGGGGATCGCGGTGACGATGCGGCGCTCCTGCGGGACAGCGGTCATAGGGGGCTCCTGGGGGGTGTTTTCGGACGCACTTGTGTCTTTGTCCGCAGGCTAGGCCCGGGGGAGGGGGTAAGGCATGCTCCGTTCGGGAGTGGTGCCCGCGTGTCCTTGTCCGCGACGGCCATAGGAAGGAACCGGCGCGTGACTCGTGGATCATGCCGGGGTACGGGCCCAGGGCCCGGGCCGGGCACTAGATTGAGCGCCGCAGCGCAGCGCACGGCACGGGCAGGGGGCAGGGGTTCATGGACACCGAGGGCGCGTACGAGGACCAGGCGACCCGCCGGGGGGACGTCCCCCGGCCGGCGGGGGGTCCGGGTGCGGTGCCGCCGATGCCGAGCTCCCCACCCCCGATCCCCACCCGGACACCGGGCGCGGCCTCAGGACCTGCCGACTCCGCGGGCCCCGGCCTGGCCGAATGGCTGCGTACACCCCGCAACTCGACCGAGCCGGGAGTTTGGGGCTTCGGCCACGTGCCACGCTCCGACGAAGAACCGGGCGCGGCATCCGACCGGACTCTGTTCGGTGGCGCCGCCATTTCCCTGCTCGCCTGTGTGCTTGTCTGGACGCTGATGCGCAACGGCTACTTTCCCTACTGGAAGGTTCCGGTCAGGCTCTTCACTCCGGGTGACTGGTGGGAACCGCTAACCGGGGATCCGGTGAAGAACACAGGCGGGGACGTGGCGCTGCCCCTGTACGAGCTCTTCTTCGATGCAGTGTTGCTCTACGGCTTCGGCCGCTTGGGAGGTTGGGTCACGGCCTGGCGGCGGCTGGTGACGGTGCACGGCCGATTGGTACAGGCGGCTTCGGCCGCCGTCGGCTGCCTGATCACGCTCTACCTTGTGGCCGACTACGCACTGCCCGTCCGCCTTGCCGTCTATCCGCTCCTCCCCCTGAACCCGGCGGACACCGTGGGCAACAGTTCCACGATGGCGAAGGCGGATACCTTCCTGAACGTCCTGATCATCCTGGCCTTCCTCTGGCTCGCGCTGCGCCGGGCTGCCGGTGCGTCAGGACGCGGCGCAGTGACTGCCGGCCCCGACGAGCAGCGTCCGATCGTGGCCGGGGCCGACGACGATCCCGTCGTGTGGAGCGACGTGCGGGGGGCTGGGTTGGGGGAGGTGGCGGACCGGCTCGGGGGGGAGGTGGTTGCCGGGCGGATGAGTGATGTGGATTATGCGCGGATCCGGCGGGCGTGGGAGTCCGTGCGGGCCGATCCCTCGCGCCGGCAGGCGTTCGCGGAGGCCGTGCGGGACAAGGGCGCCGGAGCCTGCGTGCACCCGTCCGGGGCGCGGGACCTGCCCGTCCGGACGGCCCGGCACGATCTGCTGGCCCGCCAGGTGCTCCTCGGCACCGTCGAGGACGGCCCCCGCAACCCCTACGCCCGCCGCGACACCCCCCTCGCCGTCGACCCCGGCGTACTCGGCACGTCCCTCCTCGCCGTCGGCCCGTCCGGGGCCGGCAAGACCCGGCACCTCGTGCGCCCCGTCGTCGAGGCCCTCGCGCTCCAGGCCCTGGCCGGGCAGGCCGCCGTCGTCGCCGTCGGCCCCGCCGGGGCACGGCTCGGCCCCGACGGCGCCTACGACATCGTCGTCCGGATCGGCGACCCCGAATCCGTGCACGACCTCGACCTGTACGGCGGCGCCGCCGACCCCGACGAAGCCGCCACGCTGCTCGCCGAGGCCTTCGTCGGAGACGTCCCCGGCATCGACGTGCGCCGCGCCGCCACCGCCCTCGCCCAGCTGCTCGGCCCGTTCCGGGCGGCGTACGGCCGCTTCCCCGCCGTGCCCGAGCTGCGCGAGCTGCTCGACGAGCTGCCGCCCGCCCTCACGACGCTCCGCCAGGCCCTGGAGGGCGCCGGCCAGCAGCCCATGCTCCGCGAACTCGACGCCCGGATCCGCCAGCACGGGGCCCCCGGCGACCCCGGCCCGGCCCTCGCCGACCGCGTCGCCCTCCTCGACCGGCCCGCCTTCGCCGGGTTCTTCGACACCAGCGGCCAGGGCCGGCCCTTCTCCATGCGCGCCCTGGAACACCCGATCCGGGTCCGGGTCGACCTCCCCGAGCGCGGGCACGCCGACGCCTCGCGGATCCTGACCCGGCTGCTCCTCGCCCAGTTCAACGCCGCCGCCGCGGCCCGCGCCGACCGCTCCCTGTTCGCGTTCCTCGCCCTCGACGACGCCTCGCACACCCTGACCCCCGAGACCGTCCGCGGCGTACAGCGCCTGCGCTCCGCGAACGCCGGGGTGCTGCTGACCCTGCGCACCCTGGACGACGTACCGGAAGCCCTGCGCACCCCGCTGCTCGGCGCGGTCGGCTGCCGGATGGCCTTCTCCGGGGTCACCACCTGGGACGGCAAGCGCTTCGCCGAGGCCTGGGGCACCGAGTGGGTCGAGACCCGCGACGTGACGCACCGGACCGTCTTCGCCGACCAGCCGCTGACCCGGGCCGTCCACGCCTTCCGCAAGCTGGTCACCGGCAAGGCCGTCACCACGGACGCGGTGACCGTCCGCCAGGTGGAGCGGGAGCGCTGGTCGGCCTCCGACCTCGCGCACGCCGTACCGCCCGGCTGCGCGGTGCTGTCCCTGACCTCCGTACGTGGGGAGCGGGCCGCGCCGCTGCTCCTGCGGCTGGCCGGTACGGACTGAGCGGACCCGTACGGGGTGGCAGAATCGAGAGGGGTTGTTCATACGACACGGCGAAAACCCCGACGCCCGCCCCACCCCGCGGGTCCCCTCCCCTTCCTCTCCCCTCCCGCGTAAGGCCCCTGGTACCCCATGCCGCTCACCCTCGCCTCGCTCGTCCAGCACTCGGCGCTCAAACTCAGCGTCCGGGCCGGGGAGACCCGCCTCGACACCCCCGTGCGCTGGGCCCACGTCAGCGAGCTCGCGGACCCCGTCCCCTACATGGAGGGCGGCGAGCTGCTGCTGGTCACCGCCATGAAGCTGGACGCGGACGACCCGGAGGAGATGCGCCGCTACGTACGCCGCCTCGCGGCCGCCGGCGTCGTCGGCATCGGCTTCGCCGTCGGGGTGAACTACGACGCCGTCCCCGACGCGCTCGTCGAGGCCGCCCGCGAGGAGGACCTGCCGCTGCTGGAGGTGCCGCGACGGACCCCGTTCCTCGCCATCAGCAAGGCCGTCTCCGCGGCCCTCGCCGCCGACCAGTACCGGGCCGTGACCGCCGGCTTCGAGGCCCAGCGCGAACTCACCCGGGCCGCCCTGTCCGCCGACGGCCCCGCCGACCTCCTCGCGAAGCTGGCCGCGCACGTGCACGGCTGGGCCGCGCTGTACGACACCTCCGGCGCGGTCGTCGCCGCCGCCCCCGACTGGGCCGCGCGCCGCGCCGCCCGGCTCACCCCCGACGTGGAGCGCCTGCGCGAGCGGCCCGCGCCCGCGAGCGCCGTGGTGGGCGGCTCCGAGGACCGGGTGGAACTCCAGTCCCTGGGCACCGGCCGCCGGGCCCGGGGCGCGCTCGCCGTCGGTACGGGCGCCCCGCTGGGCACCGCCGAGCGGTACGCCGTGCACTCGGCCGTCGCCCTGCTGACCCTGACCACGGAACGGTCGCGGTCCCTGCACGACGCCGAGTCCCGCCTGGGCGCCGCCGTGCTGCGGATGCTGCTGGAGGGACAGGCCGAGCACGCCCGGGCGGTGGCCGGGGACCTGTACGGAGCCCTGCTGGAGGCGCCGTTCCGGATCGCCGTCGCCGAGCCGGCCCTGCCGGGCACCGCCCAGCCGGAAGGGCTGGCGCGGCTCGCCGACGCGGTGGAGTCGGCGGCGGCCCGTACCGGGGAGGCGCTGCTCGTCGTACCGGAGGCCGGGCGCCTGGTGGTGCTGGCCGCCGACGGGGGGTCCGCCGTGCAGGCGTGCGCGGAGCACGCGGAGGTGCTGGAGGCCCGGCGCGGCCGGGACGCGACCGGCCCCGAGCCGGACGAACTGGTGGTGGGCCTGTCGGCGCCGGCCGCCGCCACCGGCGTGAAGGCCGCCTTCAAGCAGGCGGACCAGGCCCTCGCAGTGGCCCGCCGCCGCGGCAGGCCGATGGTCGAGCACGAGGACCTCGCCGCCGGCTCGGTCCTGCCGCTGCTCGCGGACGACGCCGTACGGGCCTTCGCGGACGGCACCCTCAGGGCCCTGCGGGAGCACGACGCGACCGGCCGCGGCGACCTGGTGGCCTCCCTCCAGGCGTGGCTCTCCCGCCACGGCCAGTGGGACGCCGCCGCGGCCGACCTGGGCGTCCACCGGCACACGCTCCGCTACCGGATGAAGCGGGTCGAGGAGATCCTCGGCCGCTCCCTGGACGACCCGGACGTCCGGATGGAGCTCTGGCTCGCCCTGAAGGCCGCCACCCCCACCCCCTGACCCGCCGCGGCGGGGCGCCCGCCACGCACGACACTGACAAACCGGCGAAGCCCGGCAGGCCGCCGCTCCATGCCGGATAAACAACGAAACCGCGCCGGGGTCCTACGGTGGTGGGGACAGGACCCGCCTCCAGCTGCCGCTGGGAGGTACCCCCAGCACAATCCGAAGGGCCGGGATTCGCATGACCTCCACCCACGCCTTCTGGCTCGCCGGCCGCCAGGCCACCGGCGAGGACAGCTTCGACGTCCACAACCCGTGGGACGGCCGGCTCGTCGGCACCGTCAGCGTGCCCACCGACGCCCAGGTCGAAGAGGCCGTGGCCGCCGCGTACGCCGTGACGGCGGAGTTCTCCGCGACCCCCGCCCACGTACGCGCCGCCGCCCTGGACCACGTGTCCAAGCGCCTGGCCGAGCGCACCGAGGAGATCGCCCAGCTGATCTCCGCCGAGAACGGCAAGCCGGTCAAGTGGGCCCGCGGCGAGGTCGGCCGCGCGGTGTCCGTGTTCCGCTTCGCCGCCGAAGAGGCCCGCCGCTTCAACGGCGGAGACGCCCAGCGCCTGGACACCGACGCCGGCGGCGTCGGCCGGCTGGCCCTGACCCGCCGCTTCGTCAAGGGCCCGGTCCTCGGCATCGCGCCGTTCAACTTCCCGCTGAACCTGTGCGCCCACAAGGTGGCCCCCGCCATCGCCGTCGGCGCGCCGATCATCCTGAAGCCGGCCCCGGCCACCCCGCTCTCCGGTCTGATCCTCGGCGAGCTGCTCGCCGAGACCGACCTGCCGGCCGGCTCCTGGTCCGTGCTGCCCGTGGCCAACGAGAAGATGCCCGCCCTCGTCAAGGACGAGCGCCTCCCCGTCATCTCCTTCACCGGCTCCGACAAGGTCGGCTACGCCATCCAGCAGTCGGTGCCCCACAAGCACTGCACCCTGGAGCTCGGCGGCAACGCCGCGGCCGTGGTCCTCGCCGACTGGTCCTCCGACGCCGACCTCGAATGGGCCGCGACCCGCATCGCGACCTTCTCGAACTACCAGGCCGGCCAGTCCTGCATCTCCGTGCAGCGCGTGATCGCCGACGCCTCCGTCTACGACCGCCTCGTCGAGAAGGTCGTCGCGAAGGTCCAGGCCCAGGTCACCGGTGACCCGTCCGACTCCGCCACCGACGTCGGCCCCCTCGTCTCCGAGGACGCCGCCAAGCGCGTCGAGTCCTGGGTCGACGAGGCCGTGTCCGCCGGCGCCAAGCTGCTCACCGGCGGCAAGCGCGAGGGCGCCTCGTACGAGCCCACCGTCGTCGCGGAGCTCCCGGCCGGCGTCACGCTCGCCGTCGAAGAGGTCTTCGGGCCGGTCCTGACCCTGCAGAAGGTCGAGAACACCGACGAGGCCTTCGCCGCCGTCAACGACTCGAAGTTCGGTCTCCAGACCGGCGTCTTCACCCGTGACATCCAGGTGGCCTTCCGCGCCCACCGCGAGCTCGAGGTCGGCGGCGTCATCATCGGCGACGCGCCCTCCTACCGGGCCGACCAGATGCCGTACGGCGGCGTCAAGCAGTCCGGCGTGGGCCGCGAGGGCGTCCGCTACGCGATGGACGACTACACCTACGAGCGCGTCCTGGTCCTCACCGGCCTCGACATCTGACCTCGTACGGTCCCAGACCGACGGCCGGAGCCTACTGTGCGGGGGCTCCGGCCGTCCCCCTTTTCCGGGCCACCCGCTCGGGCCTTTTCCCGGGTCCCCGAAACGGGTACGACTCACAGGTAGCACCGATCGGTAGTGTCCCGATGCTGCGAGGTGAGGACCCGGATGTCCGCAACACAGCCCGCACAGCCCGTACAGCCCAAGGTGACCGAGCGCGAGGCGCGGCAGGTCGCGGAAGCGGCGCGGGAGCAGGACTGGCGCAAGCCCAGTTTCGCCAAGGAGCTCTTCCTCGGCCGCTTCCGGCTTGACCTGATCCACCCCCACCCGCTCCCCGCCGACGAGGACGTCCGGCGCGGGGAGGCCTTCCTGGCCCGGCTGCGGGAGTTCTGCGAAACCTCGATCGACGGCGCCCGCATCGAGCGGGAGGCGAAGATCCCCGACGAGACGGTCCGCGGGCTCAAGGAGCTCGGCGCCCTCGGCATGAAGATCGACCCCAAGTACGGCGGCCTCGGCCTCACCCAGGTCTACTACAACAAGGCGCTCGCCCTGGTCGGCTCGGTCAGCCCGGCCATCGGGGCCCTGCTCTCCGCCCACCAGTCGATCGGCGTGCCCCAGCCGCTGAAGATGTTCGGGACGCAGGAGCAGAAGGACGCCTACCTGCCGCGCTGCGCCACCACCGCCATCAGCGCCTTCCTCCTGACCGAGCCGGACGTGGGCTCCGACCCGGCGCGCCTGGCCACCACGGCCGTCCCGGACGGGGAGGACGCGTACGTCCTCGACGGGGTGAAGCTGTGGACCACCAACGGGGTCGTCGCGGACCTGCTCGTCGTGATGGCCCGGGTGCCGAAGGGCGAGAACCACCGGGGCGGGATCACCGCCTTCGTCGTCGAGGCCGACTCGCCGGGCATCACCGTCGAGCACCGCAACGCCTTCATGGGCCTGCGCGGCCTGGAGAACGGCGTCACCCGCTTCCACCGGGTCCGCGTGCCCGCCGCCCAGCGCATCGGCGCCGAGGGCGCCGGCCTCAAGATCGCGCTGACCACCCTGAACACCGGACGGCTGTCCCTGCCCGCCATGTGCGTCGGCGCCGGCAAGTGGTGCCTGAAGATCGCCCGGGAATGGTCCGGCGTCCGCGAGCAGTGGGGCCGCCCGGTCGCCAGGCACGAGGCCGTCGGCGCCAAGATCTCCTTCATCGCCGCCACCACCTTCGCCCTCGAAGCGGTCGTCGACCTCGCCTCGCAGATGGCCGACGAGGACCGCAACGACATCCGCATCGAGGCGGCCCTGGCCAAGCTCTACGGCTCCGAGATGGCCTGCCTGATGGCCGACGAACTCGTCCAGATCCGCGGCGGCCGCGGCTTCGAGACCGCCGAGTCGCTGGCCGCGCGCGGAGAGCGGGCCGTCCCCGCCGAGCAGATGCTCCGCGACCTGCGGATCAACCGGATCTTCGAGGGCTCGACCGAGATCATGCACCTGCTCATCGCCCGCGAGGCCGTCGACGCCCACCTGGCGGTCGCCGGCGACATCATCGACCCGGACAAGGCCCTCGGCGACAAGGCGAAGGCCGGAGCCCGCGCTGCCGGGTTCTACGCCCGCTGGCTGCCCCAGCTGGCCGCCGGAGCCGGCCAGCTCCCCGGCGCGTACCGGGAGTTCCACCCGGCCGGCCACCCGGACCTGGCCACCCACCTGCGCTACGTCGAACGCGGCTCGCGCAAACTCGCCCGCTCGACCTTCTACGCGATGTCCCGCTGGCAGGGCCGCATGGAGACCAAGCAGGGCTTCCTCGGCCGGATCGTGGACATCGGCGCCGAACTCTTCGCGATGAGCGCGGCCTGCGTGCGCGCCGAGCACCTGCGGGCCACCGGCGACCACGGCCGCGAGGCCTACCAGCTCGCCGACGCCTTCTGCCGGCAGTCCCGGATCCGCGTCGAGGAACTCTTCGGGCGCCTCTGGTCCAACACCGACGACCTCGACCGCAAGGTCGTCGAAGGGGTCCTCGGCGGCGCCTACACCTGGCTGGAGGAGGGCGTCCTCGACCCCTCGGGCGACGGACCCTGGATCGCGGAGGCCGCCCCCGGCCCCTCGGAGCACGTAAACGTCCACCGCCCCCTGCGCTGACCTGCCATCATCGGCAGTAGTCCGGACGGATGTACGAGTGCGAGCACGGGTCCGGGCTCAGGTACGGGTACGAGCGCGAGACGGGCGAGGACGATGCCGACGGCCGAGGAGGACCGGGTCAGCAGACGGCTGGCCTGGTGCGTGGCGCACCTGCTGCGCCACGCACCGCAGCAGGTGGTCGCCGAGCTGATCGGCCGGCTCGACGGGACCACCCGGAAGTACCTGTGCCGCGACCAGTGGCTGCCCGCCTCGGCCGTGACCCTGCTGCTGCGCGGGGGCACCGAGGAGGACCGGCACTACATCGCCCGCAACCCGCACGTCGTGGGCCGCCCGCTGCCCGGCCTGCCCTCGGCCGTCCGCTACGCCGCCCGGCCCGGGCCCTCCCCGGAACTGCTCGGCGCGAGCGGCCCGGGGCCCTTCGGCTCCGCCGAGCTGATCGCCCTGCTGCGCCGGCACGGCCGCCGGCCGCGGATCCCGCTGACCCTGCTGGGCATGCCGCACGACCTCGACCCGGAGCTGCTGCTGCGCGAGCACGCCCGCGCGCCGCTGCCGGCGGGAGCCGTGGAGGCCCTGCTGCTGGTGGGCGGACTGCCCCGGGCGGACTGCCTGGCGCTGCTCGACGCCCGCGCGGGCGCTCCGTACGGGCGCCACTGGTACCGGCCCGCCGTACGGGCCGTCCGCTCGGGCCTGCTGACCTGCGACGAGCTCGTCGCCCACGTGGCCCCCGCGGCCCGGACCCTGCTGCTGGGGCACCTGTCCGTCTCGCGCGGGCTGCGCTGGAGCCTGCCCGAGCAGGCCGAGATGCAGTCGGCGGTGCAGCGGGTGCTGCGGCCCGCGCTGGGGGAGGACCCCCGCCTGTGGGCCGAGCTGCCGCGCCGGGCCCCCGGCTACCGGGGCACCCTGCCCGAGCTGGCGACGGCGCTCGCGGCGGGCACCCTGCCCCCGCTGGGCCTCGTACGGCACGACCCGGCGCTGGGCCGGGCCGTGCGCCGGCTCGCCCCCGACACGGCCGCCACGGAGCCGACGGGCGGCTGGGAGCGGGAGCTGGCGCTGGTGAGCCTGGCCGTCCCGATGGAGACCGTCGACGAGGACGTCCGGTGGGTCCGCGACTGCCTGGACCGGGGCCTGCTCACCGGCGCCGACGTGGTCCGGCACAAGGTGCCCGCCTGCTGGGCGCTGGACGAGGACCAGTGGCTCGGTGACATCGGCCATCCGGACCGGCACGACCGGCCCGCCGCGGTGCTCGCCGCCCGGGCCGAGGCCGACCGGCTGTTCGACGAGGCCCTCGGGGACGACCCGCGGGCCTGGTGGCGGGCGGCCCGCGCCCTCCCCGACTTCGCCGGCACGCTGCCCGAACTCCTCGCCCGGGTCACGGACGGGGACTCCGTGTCCAAGCGCTCCTGAGTTGCGGCAACAATGGGGGGCATGAGCGACAGTCCAGCCCCCCTCGCCGACCCGCACCTCCTCTTCGACGCCGCGGCCGGCCGCCGGGACATCGTCATCCTCGGATCGACCGGGTCCGTCGGCACCCAGGCCATCGACCTCGCGCTGCGCCATCCCGACCGCTTCCGGGTCACGGCGCTGTCCGCCGCCGGCGGGCGCGTCGGGCTGCTCGCCGAGCAGGCCCGGCTGCTGCGCGTCGAGAAGGTGGGCGTCGCCCGCGAGGACGCCGTACCGGCCCTGAAGGAGGCGCTCGGCGCCCAGTACGGCCCGTCCGAGCCGCTGCCCGAGATCCTGGCCGGGCCCGACGCGGCGACCGAACTCGCCGCCTCCCCGTGCCACACCGTCCTCAACGGCATCACCGGCTCCATCGGCCTCGCGCCCACGCTCGCCGCGCTGCGGGCCGGCCGGACCCTGGCCCTGGCCAACAAGGAATCGCTGATCGTCGGCGGCCCGCTGGTCAAGGCCCTCGCGAAGCCGGGCCAGATCATTCCCGTGGACTCCGAGCACGCGGCGCTGTTCCAGGCCCTGGCCGCCGGTACCCGCGCCGAGGTCCGCAAGCTCGTGGTGACCGCCTCCGGCGGCCCCTTCCGCGGCCGCACCCGCGCGGAGCTGGCCGGGGTCACCGTCCAGGACGCGCTCGCGCACCCGACCTGGGCGATGGGCCCGGTGATCACCGTCAACTCGGCGACCCTGGTGAACAAGGGGCTGGAGGTCATCGAGGCGCACCTGCTCTACGACATCCCCTTCGACCGCATCGAGGTCGTGGTCCACCCGCAGTCCTACGTCCACTCGATGGTCGAGTTCACGGACGGTTCCACCCTCGCCCAGGCCACCCCGCCGGACATGCGCGGCCCCATCGCGATCGGCCTGGGCTGGCCCCAGCGGGTCCCGGACGCGTCCCCGGCCTTCGACTGGACCAAGGCGTCGAGCTGGGAGTTCTTCCCCCTGGACACCGAGGCCTTCCCGTCCGTCGGCCTGGCCCGGCACGTCGGCACCCTGGGCGGCACCGCCCCCGCGGTGTTCAATGCGGCGAACGAGGAGTGCGTCGAGGCCTTCCTGGCCGGTCGGCTGCCGTTCACAGCAATCATGGATACGGTCACTGCCGTGGTGGACGAACACGGGACGCCGGCAGCGGGAACCCCGCTGACCGTCGCGGACGTCCTCGAAGCGGAGACCTGGGCCAGGGCCCGGGCACGGGAGATGGCGGCTCGCGCCGCCGTGGAGGCGAGCGCATGACGATACTGCTGACCTTGATCGGTGTGGTCGTGTTCGTGGTCGGCCTGCTCTTCTCCATCGCCTGGCACGAGCTCGGCCACCTCTCCACGGCCAAGCTCTTCGGCATCCGCGTGCCCCAGTACATGGTCGGCTTCGGCCGGACCGTCTGGTCGCGCAAGAAGGGCGAGACCGAGTACGGGATCAAGGCCATCCCGATGGGCGGCTACATCCGCATGATCGGGATGTTCCCGCCCGGCGAGGACGGCAAGGTCACCGCCCGTTCCACGTCGCCGTTCCGCTCGATGATCGAGGACGCCCGCTCGGCGGCCTACGAGGAACTCCAGCCCGGCGACGAGACGCGGCTCTTCTACACGCGCAAGCCGTGGAAGCGCGTGATCGTGATGTTCGCGGGCCCCTTCATGAACCTGGTGCTCGCCCTGGCGATCTTCTTCGGCGTCTGGATGACCTTCGGGATCAACCGCACCACCACCCAGATCGCCACCGTCTCGCCCTGCGTCATCCAGCAGAGCGAGAACCGGGAGGTCTGCAAGGACAGCGACCCGGTCGCCCCGGCCAAGAAGGCCGACCTGCGGTCCGGCGACCGCATCGTCGCCTTCGACGGCCGCGCGGTCGCCGACTGGTCCGCCCTCCAGAAGCAGATCCGCGACACGGTCGGCCCCGCCACCGTCACCGTCGTACGGGACGGACGCGAGCTGACCCTGCCGGTGGACCTGATCGAGAACAAGGTCGCCAAGACCGACGGCCACGGCGGGTACGTCAAGGGCGAGTACGTCACGGCGGGCTGGCTCGGCTTCAGCCCCAAGAGCGAGATCGCGGCCCTGACCTTCGGCGAGTCCGTCGACCACATGGGCGGCATCGTCGAGGGCAGCGTGCAGGGCCTGCTCCAGCTCCCCGCCAAGATCCCCGCCCTGTGGGACGCGGCCTTCGGCGGCGCCGAGCGCGAGCCGGACTCCCCGATGGGCATCGTCGGCGCGGCCCGGATCAGCGGTGAGATCGCGACCCTCGACATCCCCGGAGAGCAGCGGATGTCGATCATGCTGAACGTCCTCGGGATGTTCAACCTCTCGCTCTTCCTGTTCAACATGCTGCCGCTGCTGCCGCTCGACGGCGGACACATCGCGGGCGCCCTGTGGGAGTCGCTGCGGCGCAACGTGGCCCGGCTCCTGCGGCGCGCCGACCCCGGCCCGTTCGACGTGGCGCGGCTGATGCCCGCTGCGTACGTGGTGGCCGGGCTGTTCGTCTGCTTCACGCTGCTGGTGCTGGTGGCGGACGTGGTGAACCCGATCAAGATCACCTAGTCGCCGGCACTAGCGCACGCGGGACGGAGCCGGGCACGCATCGTGCCCGGCTCCCTACGTTCGGGTGGCGCACCCCCTCGGATGCGGGGGGCACGCGCTGATTGGCGTAATCTCGAAGGCTGGAGCCCGCCGATCTCGGGACCTTGATCCACACCTTGGGGTTGCACAGCAGATGACTGCCATCTCTCTCGGAATGCCGTCCGTGCCGACGAAGCTTGCCGACCGACGCGTCAGCCGCAAGATCCAGGTCGGTTCCGTGGCCGTCGGTGGCGACGCGCCCATCTCGGTGCAGTCGATGACCACCACCCGCACGTCCGACATCGGCGCGACGCTCCAGCAGATCGCCGAGCTGACCGCCTCCGGCTGCAACATCGTCCGCGTGGCCTGCCCCACGCAGGACGACGCCGACGCCCTCGCCGTCATCGCGAAGAAGTCGCAGATCCCGGTCATCGCCGACATCCACTTCCAGCCCAAGTACGTGTTCGCCGCGATCGACGCCGGCTGCGCCGCGGTCCGCGTGAACCCGGGCAACATCAAGCAGTTCGACGACAAGGTCAAGGAGATCGCGCACGCCGCCAAGGCCGCGGGCACCCCGATCCGGATCGGCGTCAACGCGGGCTCCCTCGACGCCCGGCTGCTGAAGAAGTACGGCAAGGCCACCCCCGAGGCGCTGGTCGAGTCCGCGCTGTGGGAGGCCTCCCTCTTCGAGGAGCACGGCTTCGGCGACATCAAGATCTCGGTCAAGCACAACGACCCGGTCGTCATGGTCAACGCCTACCGCCAGCTGGCCGCCGCCTGCGACTACCCGCTGCACCTCGGCGTCACCGAGGCCGGCCCCGCCTTCCAGGGCACCATCAAGTCCGCCGTCGCCTTCGGCGCACTGCTCTCCGAGGGCATCGGCGACACCATCCGCGTCTCCCTCTCCGCCCCGCCGGTCGAGGAGATCAAGGTCGGCAACCAGATCCTGGAATCGCTGAACCTCAAGCCGCGCCGCCTGGAGATCGTCTCCTGCCCCTCCTGCGGCCGCGCCCAGGTCGACGTCTACAAGCTGGCCGAGGAGGTCACTGCGGGCCTGGAGGGCATGGAGGTCCCGCTGCGCGTCGCCGTCATGGGCTGCGTCGTCAACGGCCCCGGCGAGGCCCGCGAGGCCGACCTCGGCGTCGCCTCCGGCAACGGCAAGGGCCAGATCTTCGTGAAGGGCGAGGTCATCAAGACCGTCCCCGAGTCGAAGATCGTGGAGACCCTGATCGAAGAGGCGCTGAAGATCGCCGAGCAGATGGAGAAGGACGGCGTCGCCTCCGGCGAGCCCACCGTCGCCATCGGCGTGTAGCACCGCGCTGCGCCCGACCCCGGCCCCGGCCCCGTTCCCGCAGTTCGGGGGCGGGGCCGGGGCCTTTTCGTGACCCGTGGGAGGCGGCATCCCCGGGCACCGCCGGGTACAGTGCGGAGATCAGCAGACTTGCATGGTGAGGCCCCAGTGTTGACGCAGACCACCACCCGGGTCCTTGAACCCAGTGATCTCGACGCCGCGCTCGAAGTCCTCGGGCGCGAGCCGGTCCAGAACGCCTTCGTCACCTCCCGGGTCCAGGTCGCCGGCCTCGATCCCTGGCGCCTGGGCGGGGAGATGTGGGGCTGGTACGCCGACGGCGAGCTCCGGTCCCTGTGCTACGCCGGAGCCAACCTCGTCCCCGTCTGCGCCGGACCCGACGCCGTACGCGCCTTCGCCGACCGCGCCCGCCGCACCGGCCGCCGCTGCTCCTCCATCGTCGGCCCCGCCGAGGCCACCCGGCTGCTGTGGCAGCTCCTCGAACCCAGCTGGGGCCCCGCCCGCGACGTCCGGTCCCGGCAGCCCCTCATGGTCATGGAACAGCCCTCCACCACGGTCGCCCCCGACCCGCAGGTCCGCCGCGTCCGCAAGGACGAGATGGACCTGATCATGCCCGCCTGCGTCGCCATGTTCACCGAGGAGGTCGGCATCTCCCCGCTGGCCGGCGACGGCGGACTTCTCTACCAGGCCCGCGTCGCCGAGCTCGTCACCGCCGGCCGCTCCTTCGCCCGCATCGAGGACGGAAAGGTCGTCTTCAAGGCGGAGATCGGCGCCGCCACCGCCCGCGCCTGCCAGATCCAGGGCGTCTGGGTCGACCCCGGCTTCCGGGGCCGCGGCCACTCGGAATCCGGGATGGCCGCCGTCGTCGCCTACGCGCTGCGCGACGTGGCGCCCGTGGTCAGCCTCTACGTCAACGACTTCAACACCGCCGCCCGCGCCGCCTACCGACGGGTCGGCTTCCGCGAGACCGGCGCCTTCATGAGCGTCCTGTTCTGAGCCCGCCGCCACCGCCCCGGCCGTGGCCGCTTTCCCCGTACGGGCCGTACCGCACCGGCCCTACCCCGAAGTAAGGTCGCCGCATGCTGCCTACCCCCGGGGGCGACGACCCCGCACGGCCCGCCGGCCTCCGCATCGGCCCCCTCGACCTCGCCGACCGCGTGGACGAGGCCCTGCGCGTGCAGGCCGTGGCCTTCGGGCTCAGCGAGGAGGAGGTCGGCATCCGGCGCTACATCGTCCAGCGCCACATGACCTCCCGCGGCGCCCGCGCACTCGGCGCCTTCACCGACGACGGCGCCCTCGCCGGCTTCGTCTACGGCATGCCCAACGACCGCGGCCACTGGTGGTCCACGATCGTCGAACCGCACCTGAGGGCCGGCGGCGCCGACGACTGGCTCGACGACTCCTTCGTGATCACCGAACTGCACGTCCACCCCGGCTTCCAGGGCCGCGGCGTCGGCCGCACCCTGATCACCCTGATCACCGACGGCGCCGACGAGCCCCGCTCGATCCTCTCCGCCATCGACACCGACAGCCCCGCCCGCGGCCTCTACACGGCCCTCGGCTACCGGGACCTCGCCCGCCGCGTCCAGTTCCCGAGCGCGAGCCTCCCGTACGCGGTCATGGGCGCGACCCTGCCGCTGCTCCGGCCCGGCGGGCGGCCCTGAATTCGGCTTGCCGGGGCCCCCGCCCACCCCGGTAGCCTCCCGTCATGTCAACGCAACACGTGCAGCGCATGTCCCGCCTCATGGCCAAGACCCTCCGCGAGGACCCGGCGGACGCCGAAACCCTCAGCCACCGCCTCCTGGTACGGGCCGGCTACGTCCGACGCAGCTCCGCCGGCGTGTGGACCTGGCTCCCGCTCGGCAAGCGGGTCCTGGACAACGTCGCACGCGTGGTCCGCGAGGAGATGGACGCCATCGGCGCCCAGGAGGTGCTGCTCCCCGCGCTGCTGCCGAAGGAGCCCTACGAGGTCAGCGGCCGCTGGACGGAGTACGGCGACCTGCTGTTCCGCCTCAAGGACCGCAAGGGCGCCGACTACCTGCTCGGCCCCACCCACGAGGAGATCTTCACCCTCGTGGTGAAGGACCAGTGCACCTCGTACAAGGACCTCCCGGTCATGCTCTACCAGATCCAGACGAAGTACCGGGACGAGGCCCGCCCCCGCTCGGGCGTGCTGCGCGGCCGCGAGTTCCAGATGAAGGACTCCTACTCCTTCGACGTCACCGACGAGGGCCTCGCCGAGTCCTACCGGCTCCACCGCGAGGCGTACGTACGGATCTTCCGGCGCCTCGGCCTCGACCACCGCATCGTGTCGGCCGTGTCCGGTGCCATGGGCGGCAGCGCGTCCGAGGAGTTCCTCGCGCCCGCCGACGCCGGCGAGGACACCTTCGTGGACTGCCCCTCCTGCGACTACGCGGCCAACACCGAGGCCGTCACCTTCGCCCTCACCCCGGCCGCGGGCGAACACGGCCCCGTCGAGGAGCTGGACACCCCCGACACCCCGACCATCGAATCGCTCGCGGCCCTGCTCGGCGTGCCCGCCTCGGCGACCCTGAAGAACCTCCTCGTGAAGGTCGACGGCGAGATCGTGGCCGTGGGCGTCCCCGGAGACCGCGAGGTCGACCTCGGCAAGCTCGGCGAACACCTGGCCCCGGCCGTCGTGGAGCTGGTGACGGCCGAGGACTTCGCCGGCCGTCCCGACCTGGTACGCGGCTACGTGGGCCCGCAGGGCCTGGAGAAGGTCCGCTACCTCGCCGACCCCCGCGTGGCGCCCGGCACTTCCTGGGTGACCGGCGCCAACAAGCCCGACACCCACGCCCGGAACGTCGTCTGCGGCCGGGACTTCGAGGTGGACCGGTACCTCGACGTGGTCGTCGTCGAGCCGGGCGACCCCTGCCCCTCCTGCGGCGCCGGGCTGCGCCTGGGCCGGGCGATCGAGATCGGGCACATCTTCCAGCTGGGCCGCAAGTACGCGGACGCCTTCGGGCTGGACGTCCTCGGCCGCGAGGGCAAGCCGGTCCGGGTGACGATGGGTTCCTACGGGATCGGCGTCTCCCGGGCGGTGGCCGCGCTGGCCGAGCAGACCGCCGACGACCGCGGGCTGTGCTGGCCCGCCTCCGTCGCCCCGGCCGACGTGCACGTGGTCGCCGCCGGCAAGGCCGTCCCGCTCGCGCTGGCGGAGCAGGCGGCCGCCGCACTGGCCGGAGCCGGCCGCCGGGTCCTGCTCGACGACCGGGCCGGGCTGTCCCCCGGCGTGAAGCTCACCGACGCGGAACTGATCGGCGTCCCCCGGATCCTGGTGGCGGGCCGCCGCTCCGCCGAGGGGATCGTCGAACTCCAGGACCGGGCCACGGGCACCCGTGAGGAACTCCCCCTGGAAGAGGCCCTGGCCCGTCTCACCCAGCCGTAGGCGAAGGCCCGTCCGCGTCCGGGGCCCCGATCGCGGGGCGCCCGGGCGCGGCGCCTTCGGGCTCACCGGCAGAAGGCTCACCGGCAGAGGGCTCAACGGCTGCGGGTTCGTCGGCTGCGAGTTCGTCGGTGGGTGGTGCGTCGGCGGGCGGTGCGCCGGCTCCGGGATCCGCCGCCACCTGCGGGGGAGCGGCCGACGGGGCCGCCGGCGGCGGCGCCGCGCGTTCGAGGAAGCGCAGGAGCTCCACCGGGAACGGCAGCACCAGCGTCGAGTTCTTCTCCGCCGCGACCGCCACCACCGTCTGCAGCAGGCGCAGCTGGAGCGCCGCCGGCTGCTCCGACATCACCTCGGCCGCCTCCGCCAGCTTCTTCGACGCCTGGAGCTCCGCGTCCGCGTTGATCACCCGGGCCCGCCGCTCGCGGTCGGCCTCCGCCTGGCGGGCCATCGACCGCTTCATCGTCTCCGGCAGCGACACGTCCTTGATCTCCACCCGGTCGATCTGCACGCCCCACCCGATCGCCGGACTGTCGATCATCAGCTCCAGGCCCTGGTTCAGCTGCTCCCGGTTCGAGAGCAGGTCGTCCAGGTCCGATTTGCCGATGATCGACCGAAGGGAGGTCTGCGCCATCTGGGAGACCGCGAAGCGGTAGTCCTCCACCTCGACGATCGCGTCGGCCGGGTCCACGACCCTGAAGTAGACGACGGCGTCCACCCGCACCGTGACGTTGTCCCGGGTGATGCCCTCCTGGGCCGGCACCGGCATCGTCACGATCTGCATGTTCACCTTGCGGAGCCGGTCGACCACCGGCACCACCAGCGTGAACCCGGGCGCCCGGACGCCCTGGCGCAGCCGGCCGAAGCGGAACACCACGCCCCGCTCGTACTGCTTCACCACACGGGCGGCGGCGACCGTGTAGGCCGCCACCCCCACACCCGCGGCGATCGCCGCTGTCAGCAGTTCCTCGACCATGACGGCCCCCTGCCGGACATGCCTTCCTACCTACGGTATGCCCTACAACCAGGCCGCGAACTCCAGCAGCAGCTCCGCGTCCCGGCGCCGCCCGGCGGCCAGCGCCCGGTTCCCGGACTCCACCGCGCGGAACACCGTCCAGCCCCGCAGCCGGTCGCGGTCCACCTCCAGCGAATCCGCGAGCTTGTTCACCCGGCGCCGGGCACCCGCCGCGCCCGTCGAGGAGGCCATCTGGTCCTCCAGCCGGTCGCGGACCAGCCGGGCCAGGTCGTAGGCCCGCTCGCCGACCAGCGGGTCCGGGCCCACCGTCAGCCACGGCGCCCGTTCCCCGGCCAGCACCTTGCCCTGCCGGAAGTTGCCGTGCAGCAGGAGCTCCTCGCCGGGCAGGGCCGTCAGTTCGCCCCGCAGGTCCACGGCGGTGTCCGCGAGCGCCCGGACCTCCGGCGGGGCCGCGCGCAGGTCCTCGCTCTGGCGGGCCGTGCGCTCGGCCACCGTCTCGAAGGCGTGCCCGGACGGCGGCTCGACCCAGAGCCGCCGCAGCGTGCCGCAGGCTTCCAGCAGGGCCTTCGCCTCCGGCAGCGAACGCAGCGACACCTCGGGGTGGAGCCGCTCCAGGAGCAGCCCGCCGTCGTCCTCGTGGTGGCGCGAGTCGAGGACCCGTACCGCCCCGAAACCGCCCCAGTGCGCGAGCGCGGCGAGCTCCCGGCCGGGCCGGGCGGCAGGCGGCGCCAGCTTCAGGGCCGCCGGGGTGCCGTCGGAGTAGTGGACGAGGACCACCAGGCTGCTGCGGCCGCCGGGGGCCTGCACCCGCTGGGCCACCACGTCCCGCCGGGCCAGTGCCTCCTCGGCGAGCCGGGGCAACTGCCCGAGCCAGTCCGTGTTCTGCGCCGTCTCGGGCATCTCGCCGAGCGCCCGTACAAGCCGCTGCGGCGGTTCGAAAGCCATGCGTGCGTGGTCCCTTTCAGCTGTGCCGGGCCCCGTCGCGCCTCCTCAGCGCTTTTCCGTGAGCCCAGGGAAGGCTACGCCGACACCGCGCCAGCGTGCCGCGCGGACCGCCGCGGCGCTCAGCGCGTCGGCGGCCTCGCGGCGCAGCTGGCCGTCCGCCGCCCGGACCAGATCGGAGTACGCGCCCGCCACCCGGTCCTCGATCTCGGCGGCCAGCCGCTCGGCGTCCGCCGGGGTGCGCAGCTCGAACGGCAGGGCGTACGCCGCCTCCGAGGGCCGGGGCGAGCCGCCCAGCTCCCGCACGGTCCGGGTCAGGGCGTCGCGGCGCGCGAGGTGGCCCCCGTAGGCCTCGCGGGCCTCGGCCGCCCGGGCGGCGGCGGCACGGGCGCCGATCACCCCGTAGGCGTACGCCGCCGAGTGCTCGGCGGCCAGCGCGGCCTGGGCCGCCTCCAGCGGGCGTCCGGCGGGGGAGGGTTCGGGCTTCACGACGCGGCTCCCGGGGTCGGGGTGGAGGTCAGCAGGTAGGCGTGGACGGCCCCGCACGCGGCCACCGAGGCCAGTAGCCGGGCCAGTTCCCCGGGTGCGCCGGCCAGCGCGACCGTGCGGGCCTCGGACAGGCTCCGCTCGGCGTCCGCCAGCTCGGTCAGGGCGTCCGCCTCCTTCGGCGGGACCGGATCGGGGCGTACGGAGGGCGACCCTGTCGCGGCGGGCGAGGCGGAGGCGCCGGCGGACAGCGGCCGGGAGGTGGACGACGGCCGGGAGGCGGCCGGACCCGGGAAGGCGAGGGCGGCGGTGTGCGCCGCGACGGCCCCGCGCAGCGGCGCGAGGCGTGCGGCCAGGGCCGGATGGGCGGCGGTGGTGGCGTCGTAACGTTCCAGCAGCCGCTCGCTGTCACGAACGGCACCCTCCCGGATGCGCCGTTCGAGCGGAATGCCGGTGTCGGCGCCCGACGGGCCGCCCCCGCCGGTGCACCCGGTGAGCAGGGCGGCCCCGGCCGCGCCGGCGGTACCGGCCAGCAGCTGCCTACGCGAGGGCCGGGAGGTCAGGGTCCAGGGCACGGGCGTCGTCCTCGGGGTGATGGCGGGACAGGGTGTGATCACGGTACCCGGGGGTCCCGTCCGCAGCGCGGACGGCAACACCCCCCGCGACCGGATACCCTTTGACCTGACACGCGACGGAAAACCACAACAGCACACGCGGCCGAGGAGTCACCCGGATGAGCACCACCCAGAGCGACAGGCTGCGCGGACTGCTGGAGCCGCTCGTCGCCGCCAGGGGCCTGGACCTCGAGGAGATCGAGCTGTCCAAGGCGGGCAAGCGCCGGATGCTGCGGATCATCGTGGATTCCGATGAGGGTGTGGAACTCGACGCCTGTGCCGAGCTGAGCCGTGAGGTCTCCGACAAGCTCGACGAGTCCGACGCGATGGGTGAGGACGAGTACGTCCTCGAAGTCAGCTCTCCGGGCGCGGACCGCCCGCTCACCGAGCACCGTCACTACGTTCGGGCGACCGGCCGTCTCGTGAAGTTCCAGACCGCCGACGGCGGGGAACTGATCGCCCGCATCCTCGGTGTCGACGACGAGGGCATGGACCTCGAAGTTCCGGGTGTGAAGGGCCGCAAGGCGACCACCCGCCGCATCGCGTTCGCCGACATCGCCAAGGCGCGTGTCGAAATCGAGTTCAACCGCAAGGACAAGAAGGAAGAGGAGGCGTAGTCGTGGACATCGACATGAGTGCCCTGCGGGGTCTGGTCCGGGAGAAGGAGATCTCCTTCGACCTGCTCGTCGAGGCGATCGAGTCGGCCCTCCTCATCGCGTACCACCGCACCGAGGGCAGCTTCCGGCGTGCCCGCGTCGTGCTCGACCGCACCAACGGTCACGTGGTCGTGTGGGCGACGGAGGACCCGAGGGACCTCGAAGAGGGCCAGGAGCCCAAGGAGTTCGACGACACGCCGTCGGACTTCGGGCGGATCGCCGCGACGACCGCCAAGCAGGTGATCCTGCAGCGTCTGCGCGACGCCGAGGACGACCTGACCTTCGGCGAGTTCGCCGGCCGCGAGGGCGACGTCATCACCGGCGTCGTCCAGCAGGGCAAGGACCCCAAGAACGTCCTCGTCGACATCGGCAAGCTGGAGGCCATCCTGCCGGTGCAGGAGCAGGTTCCCGGCGAGGAGTACACGCACGGACTCCGCCTCAAGGCGTACGTCGTGCGGGTGGCGAAGGGTGTCCGCGGTCCGTCCGTGACCCTGTCGCGCACCCACCCCAACCTGGTGAAGAAGCTCTTCTCGCTGGAGGTCCCGGAGATCGCCGACGGCAGCGTCGAGATCTCGGCGATCGCCCGTGAGGCCGGTCACCGCACCAAGATCGCCGTCCGGTCGACGCGCTCGGGCCTGAACCCCAAGGGCGCCTGCATCGGCCCGATGGGCAGCCGTGTGCGCAACGTCATGGCCGAGCTGCACGGCGAGAAGATCGACATCGTCGACTGGTCGGACGACCCGGCGGAGATGGTCGCGAACGCCCTGTCACCCGCTCGGGTGAGCGAGGTCGAGGTCGTCGACTGGGACTCCCGCTCCGCCCGGGTGACCGTGCCCGACTACCAGCTGTCGCTGGCCATCGGCAAGGAGGGCCAGAACGCCCGCCTCGCCGCGCGGCTCACCGGCTGGCGCATCGACATCCGCCCGGACACCGAGACCCCCGACGGGGCCCCGGACCGGGACGGCGGCCGTGACTCGGGCCGCGGTGGAGACCGCGGCGGGGACCGCGGCCGGGAATAAACCACTACCGGCCGGAGGTTTCCGGCCGGTAGACAGGGACCCGGAGCAGTCCGGGTCCCGAGTGGATCACGACAACATCCGTTCGATTTTTCGCCCGAAGGGGTGAGGTCGGTGCGGGGAGGTAGACTTAGGCGTGTCTGGCCGGACGCAAGCCCGCGCATGCCCCGAACGCACCTGTGTGGGGTGTCGGGAGCGAGCGGCCAAGAGCGATCTGCTGCGCATCGTGGCGATCGGAGACGAATGCGTCCCTGATCCTCGCGGTACGCTGCCCGGCCGGGGTGCCTACCTGCACCCCGACGTGGTCTGCCTCGACAAGGCGGTCCGCCGCAGAGCGTTCCCCCGGGCCCTCCGGTCCGCCGGAACGCTCGACACGGCGGCACTGCGCGAAGCCGTGGCCGTCGAGGCCGAGGCGACACCGTAAGAAGTAGTACGGCACGGATACCCCGTGCGGTCAGGTACCTCGCGAGTTGGAAGTAGGTCGAGATTGCGATGAGCACTCGATGAGTACGCGATGAGTACGCCCATGAAGTAGCGACGGTCCGGCGTAACCCGGACCTAAAAGGAGCGAAGTGGCTAAGGTCCGGGTATACGAACTCGCCAAGGAGTTCGGGGTGGAGAGCAAGGTCGTCATGGCCAAGCTCCAAGAACTCGGTGAATTCGTCCGTTCGGCGTCCTCGACGATCGAGGCGCCGGTTGTACGCAAGTTGACTGACGCACTGCAGGGGCCCGGCGGCAACGCCGGCAAGTCCGCTGCAAAGCCCGGCGCGCCCCGCAAGGCCGCGCCCGCCAAGCCCGCAGCGCCCTCCCCGGCCGCTGCGGCACGTCCCGCCGCACCGAAGCCCGGCGCACCGGCCCCCAAGCCGGCCGCTGCCGAGGCTCCGGCCGCGAGCGCCCCGGTGACTCCGGCCGCCCCCGGCCCGCGTCCCGGCCCGAAGGCTCCGGCCGCCCCGAAGCCCGCTCCGGCGGCGCCCGTGGCGACCGAGTTCTCCGCGCCTCCGGCGGCCCCGGCCGCCCCGGCGCGCACCGAGCGTCCCGCTGCCGCCGCCCCCGGCCCCCGTCCGGCGCAGCAGCGTCCGGCGCAGGGTCAGGGTGGCCAGGCCGGCGCCCGTCCCGGCGCCCCGCGCCCCGCGGGCTCCGCTCCCGGCGCCCAGGGCCAGCGTCCCGCCGGCGGCCCCGGCCAGGGTGCCCCGCGCCCGCAGGGTGCCCGTCCGGCCGGTCCCCGTCCGGGCAACAACCCGTTCACCTCTGGTGGCTCCACCGGCATGGCGCGCCCCCAGGCGCCCCGTCCGGCCGGCGCTCCCCGTCCCGGTGCCCCCGGCGCCGGCGGCGGCCAGGGTGCTCCCCGCCCGCAGGGCGGCCCCGGCGGCGCCCCGCGTCCGCAGGGTCCCGGCGGCGCCCGTCCGACCCCGGGCGGCATGCCGCGTCCGCAGGGCGGCGCCCCGCGTCCCGGTGGTGCCCCCGGCGGTAACCGTCCCAACCCGGGCATGATGCCGCAGCGTCCCGCTGCCGGTGGTCCCGGTCCCCGTCCCGGCGGCGGCCCCGGTGGCCGTGGTCCCGGTGCGGGCGGTGCCCGTCCCGGTGGCGCCGGTCGTCCCGCGGGCGGCGGCTTCGCCGGCCGTCCGGCCGGTCCGGGCTCGCGTCCCGGCGGCGGTGGCGGCTTCGGCGGTCCCCGTCCCGGCGGTGGCTTCGGTGGCGGTCCTGCCGGCGCCGGTGGCGGCGGTCGTCCCGGCTTCGGCGGGCGTCCCGGTGGTCCCGGTGCCCGTGGTGGCACGCAGGGTGCCTTCGGCCGTCCCGGCGGTCCGGCCCGTCGTGGTCGCAAGTCCAAGCGTCAGAGGCGCCAGGAGTACGAGGCCATGCAGGCCCCGTCCGTCGGCGGCGTGATGCTGCCGCGCGGTGGCGGCGAGACCGTGCGCCTGTCGCGCGGTGCCTCCCTCACCGACTTCGCGGAGAAGATCAACGCCAACCCGGCGTCGCTCGTCGCCGTGATGATGAACCTCGGCGAGATGGTCACTGCCACGCAGTCCGTCTCCGACGAGACGCTCGAAATGCTGGCCGGCGAGATGAACTACGTCGTCCAGATCGTCAGCCCGGAGGAAGAGGACCGCGAGCTCCTCGAGGGCTTCGACATCGAGTTCGGCGAGGACGAGGGCGGCGAGGAATACCTCATGCCGCGTCCGCCGGTCGTGACCGTCATGGGTCACGTCGACCACGGTAAGACCCGACTGCTCGACGCCATCCGCAAGACGAACGTCGTCGCGGGCGAAGCCGGTGGCATCACCCAGCACATCGGTGCCTACCAGGTGGGCACCGAGGTCAACGGTGAAGAGCGCAAGATCACCTTCATCGACACCCCGGGTCACGAGGCGTTCACCGCCATGCGTGCCCGTGGTGCCAAGTCGACCGACATCGCGATCCTCGTGGTCGCGGCCAACGACGGCGTCATGCCGCAGACGATCGAGGCGCTGAACCACGCCAAGGCCGCCGGCGTCCCGATCGTCGTCGCGGTCAACAAGATCGACGTCGAGGGTGCCGACCCGGTCAAGGTGCGCGGTCAGCTCACCGAGTTCGGTCTGGTCGCCGAGGAGTACGGCGGCGACACGATGTTCGTCGACATCTCCGCCAAGCAGGGTCTGCACATCGACTCCCTGCTGGAGGCCGTCGTCCTCACCGCCGACGCCTCGCTCGACCTGCGCGCCAACCCGGAGCAGGACGCTCAGGGTATTGCGATCGAGTCCCACCTCGACCGCGGCCGCGGTGCCGTCGCCACCGTCCTCGTCCAGCGCGGTACCCTCCGCGTCGGCGACACGATGGTCGTGGGCGACGCCTACGGCCGAGTGCGCGCCATGCTCGACGACAAGGGCAACAACGTCGAGGAAGCGGGTCCGTCGACCCCCGTCCTGGTCCTGGGTCTCACCAACGTCCCCGGCGCCGGCGACAACTTCCTCGTCGTCGACGAGGACCGTACGGCCCGTCAGATCGCCGAGAAGCGTGCTGCGCGTGAGCGCAACGCCAACTTCGCCAAGCGCGTCCGTCGCGTGTCCCTCGAGGACCTCGACTCCGTGCTCAAGGCCGGTCTGGTCCAGGAACTCAACCTCATCATCAAGGGCGACGCGTCCGGTGCGGTCGAGGCCCTCGAGTCCTCGCTGCTCCAGCTCGACGTCGGTGAAGAGGTCGACATCCGGGTCCTGCACCGCGGTGTGGGTGCGGTCACCGAGTCCGACATCTCGCTGGCGATGGGCTCCGACGCCATCGTCATCGGTTACAACGTCCGTGCGGCCGGCCGTGCCGCGCAGATGGCGGACCGCGAGGGTGTCGACGTCCGCTACTACTCGGTGATCTACCAGGCCATCGAGGAGATCGAGGCGGCCCTGAAGGGTCTCCTCAAGCCGGAGTACGAAGAGGTCGAGCTCGGTACGGCGGAGGTCCGCGAGATCTTCCGCTCGTCCAAGCTGGGCAACATCGCCGGTGTCCTCATCCGGTCCGGCGAGGTCAAGCGCAACACCAAGGCGCGGCTCCTGCGCGACGGCAAGGTCGTCGCCGAGAACCTCACCATCTCCGGTCTGCGCCGCTTCAAGGACGACGTCACCGAGATCCGCGAAGGCTTCGAGGGCGGTATCAACCTCGGTTCCTTCAACGACATCAAGATCGACGACGTCATCGCGACGTACGAGATGCGCGAGAAGCCCCGCGCGTAAGCGCGAGGCGGTTCGCACCGTGTCGTAACACCGGGGCCGGTCGGCGGAATATCCGTCGATCGGCCCCGGCCGTTGCGTGTACGGTTCTGGTGACCCTGCCGAACGTCCGGTGATCCTGCCGCACCACGGCCGGGTGAACCTGCCGGACGACGGCCCGGCAGGCCACCTAACCCGAACCGGCGGGACATCCGGAACTGCATGTACGTGGGGACTCTGTCCTTCGATCTGCTCCTCGGCGACGTCCACTCGCTGAAGGAGAAACGCTCCGTCGTCCGGCCCATCGTCGCCGAGCTCCAACGCAAGTTCTCCGTGAGCGCGGCCGAGGTGGGCGACCAGGACCTGCACCGCAGGGCCCGCATAGGGGTCGCGCTGGTGAGCGGGGACGCGGGGTTCGTGTCGGACGTACTGGACCGCTGCGAGCGGCTGGTCGCGGCGCGTCCTGAAGTGGAACTGCTGTCGGTACGACGGCGCTTCCACGGTGATGAAGACTGATTGCTTGTCTGCAAGAAAAGAAGGAGACGGACCAGTGGCCGACAATGCGCGGGCGAAGAAGCTGGCGGACCTCATCCGGGAGGTGGTGGCCGAGAAGCTGCAGCGCGGCGTCAAGGACCCCCGCCTCGGTACGCACGTGACCATCACGGACACCCGGGTCACCGGCGATCTGCGGGAGGCCACGGTCTTCTACACGGTCTACGGTGACGACGAGGACCGGGCCAGCGCGGCTGCCGGTCTGGAGAGCGCCAAGGGCGTACTGCGCTCCGCGGTCGGCCGGGCGGCGGGAACCAAGTTCACGCCCACCCTGACCTTCGTCGCGGACGCCCTCCCGGAGAACGCGAAGACCATCGAGGACCTCCTCGACAAGGCGCGCGCCTCCGACGCCCAGGTGCGCGAAGTGTCCTCCGGCGCGAAGTACGCCGGCGAAGCCGACCCGTACAAGAAGCCGGGCGACGAGGACGACGACGAGGACGCAGCCGCGGAATGAGCACCGAAGCAGGGAAGACTCCGGACGGCCTTGTCATCGTCGACAAGCCGTCCGGCTTCACTTCGCACGACGTGGTCGCCAAGATGCGCGGGATCGCCAAGACCCGGCGCGTCGGCCACGCCGGCACCCTCGACCCGATGGCGACGGGCGTCCTCGTCCTCGGTGTCGAGAAGGCGACGAAACTCCTCGGCCACCTCGCGCTGACCGAGAAGGAGTACCTCGGGACGATCCGTCTCGGGCAGTACACCCTCACGGACGACGCCGAGGGCGAGATCACCTCGTCCACCGATGCCTCCGGGGTCACCCGCGAGGCCGTGGACGCGGGCATCGCCAAGCTGAGCGGCGAGATCATGCAGGTCCCGTCCAAGGTCAGCGCCATCAAGATCAAGGGCGTGCGGTCCTACAAGCGCGCCCGCGACGGCGAGGACTTCGAGATCCCGGCCCGGCCGGTGACCATCTCGTCGTTCCAGGTGTACGACATGCGCGAGGCGGAGGCCGAGGACGGCACGAAGGTCGTCGACCTCGTCGTCTCCGTCGTCTGCTCCAGCGGTACGTACATCCGCGCCCTCGCCCGCGACCTCGGCGCGGACCTCGGCGTGGGCGGACACCTGACGGCGCTGCGGCGCACGCGGGTGGGCCCGTACAAGCTCGACAAGGCCCGCACGCTGGACCAGCTCCAGGAGGAGCTGACCGTCATGCCGATCGGCGAGGCCGCGGCCGCCGCCTTCCCGCGCTGGGACCTGGACGCCCGCCGGGCCTCGCTGCTCGCCAACGGCGTGCGGATCGAGATGCCGGACGAGTACCAGGACGGCCGGACGGTCGCCGTCTACGGGCCGAAGGGGCAGCTGCTCGGGCTCGTCGAGAGCAAGGGCGGGAAGGCGAAGTCGCTCGCGGTCTTCGTCTGAGCGCGACGCGGCGGCGCGCCGGTGTGCCGGCGCGTTGACGCCGGTGTGCTCGTGCGTTGGCGCGTTGGCGCGTTGGCGCGTTGACGTGGAGCGGTGAGCGCACAAGGACTGCTGCTCACCGCTCCACGACCCCCCTCGGCTAAGTGTCTATCCACGCGAAGCCCCTTGTTCACCCGTCCGAGCAGGCGCTCGGAGTGAATGGAGGGAGCGTAAGGGGGCGCTTTCGTCCCGCGTGCTTTCCGTGCTGATCTTCACTTGCCTACCGTCGTGAGCACGGAGCTCGCGGCGGGGGAGTGGTGCGGCGATGACGGACGAGGTCACAGGTGGTTCGGCGGCGGCGGCGACGGCGTTCGGCGCGGCCGGGGAGACGGCTGTGGCCGAACTCCCGGGGACCGATGGGCTGCACGGGCTCCCCGGGTTTCACGGGCTCGTCAGGATCTGCGATCCGGCCGGCCTGCCGCGGGGTACCGGGTTCGTGGCGGACGACCGCGGCACGGTGATCACCAGCCACGAGGCCGTCGACGGCCTGACCGGGCTGTTGCTGCAGGCGCCCGGGGGGCGGACCTGGCGCGCGGAGGCGGCGGACGTGACCCCGCTGCCGGAGGTGGCGCTGGCCCTCGTGCGGACCGACGGGCTGGGGCTGCGGCCACTGCCGGTGGCGATGCGGCAGGAGGTTCTCGCGGGGACGTACGTACGGCTCCCCGCGCGGGGCTGGCGACAGGCGCGGGTGCTCGGGGCGCGGGCGGGGGTCACCTACGGCGCGGCGGATCGTTTCCACGTACTGCCCGTCACGGTGGAGCTGGCGATCGGCACCGCCGGCCGGGACGCCCTCGGACCGGGCGGCGGGGCCGGCGGGGGCCCGGTTCTGGACGTCGCCACCGGGGCGGTGCTCGCGGTACTGGGCACCGCTCTGGAAGCAGAGCACCGCTCCGGAGTCTTCGCCCTGCCGCTCCGGGCGGCCGCGGCGGCCGCTCCCGCGGGGCCGCTCGCCCGCCTGCTGGAACGCAACTCCGCGACCGTGCCCGGGTACGGGGCCGACCTCAACCTCGCGGGCGTCCTGGAGCTGACCGCAGCCACCGTCGGCGCGGCGTTGCCGCTCGCGCCCGGGGCCGATCCGGAGCCGGAGCCGGTGGCCCGCCCCGCCCTCGCCGCCGGGCTGGCCGCCTTCACCGCCGGGGACCGTCCCGTCCTCGGCCTGGTCGGAAACCCCGGCACCGGCCGGACCACGGCCCTCGCGGCCCTGACCGCCGAGCGCGCGCGGGGACCCCGCCCCGCGCCGACGCTGTGGCTCCGCGGCGCGGACCTGCGCGACGAGGACCCCTCCTTGGCCGCCGCGGCCGCCCGCGCCCTGGACTCGGCGGCCCGCGCCGTCACGGCGGCGGGAACGACCCTGCGCGCCGGGGCCGACGGGGTCGGCGGCCTCACCGGGGCGGCGTCCGGGGAAGAGGACGGGGCCGGTCCGGGGCCGGATGCCTGGTTCGGCCCGGCGGCCCGGGCGGACGCAGGTCCGGAGGCGGGGAGCGCGGTCGGCCGGGGTGCCGGTGTGGGCGCGGGCGTTGAGTCGGGTACCGGACCACTCGGTGGGCCTGGCGAGCGGGGGGCACGGGACGGCGTGCCGGGTTCCGGGTGCCCTGTGCGGGGGGCCGGGGCGTGGCTGTCGGGCGGGCCGGGGGAGGCGGCTGCCCCGGAGGGAACGGTCGAACGGGTGGCCCGGCTCGCGGCGGCGGCCGGGCGGCCGCTGCTCGTGGTGCTGGACGCGCCCGAGGAGATGCCGCCGCAGCTCGCACACCGCCTCGGGCCCTGGACCGAAGCCACCGCCCGGTGGCTGCGGTCGGTCGGCGCCCGGCTCGTCGTCGCCGCCGGGCCGGAGTACTGGGAGCGGGCCGGTGCCCTGTATCCGCCCGAGGTGCTGCACGTTCCGGCCCGCCCCGTCCGGCGGCTGCCGCCGGCGCTGCCCGTCGGCGATCTGGATGCTGCCGAGGCGGAGAACGCCCGGGCCCGCCTCGGGATCCCCGCCGACGGCATCCGGGAAGCGGACGCGCGGCATCCGCTGACCCTGGGCCTGCTCGCCGGGATCCGCGCCGCCGGGGTCACCGCAGGCCGCCCGGGCCGGGACGAGGTGTTCGGGGCGCACCTGGACCTGGTGGCCCTGCGGGTGGCGGTCCGCATCGTCACGACGGGCGCGACCCTGCCGCCCGGCGGACCGGCCGTCGCTCCGCCCGTGCCCGCGCCCGTGCCCGCGCCCCGTCACGGGAGCAGCCGTTTCGGCGCCACCGGCCCCTCCGATGCCCGCCCCGGTCCGCAGCCGACCACCTCGCCCACCGCCGTCCCCGCGCCGGGAGCCCGTGGCCAGGGCGTACACGGTCCGTGGGACGAACGCCCCGGGATCCCGGCCGCGCGCAGGTACGGGTCCCGCGTGCGTACTCCGAACGTGCAAGGTCCCGAATCGCACGACGCTGACGCCAGCGGCGCCGACCTTCCTGCGGCGGACGGCCGTGGTGTCCGGAGTCCGGCTGCGAGCTGGACGCCTGCCCATGAGTCCGGTGTCCGGGACCCGGGGGAGTGCGGCGCGGGCCCGTACGGCCTCGGGGTGACCGGGCCGGGTGTCCGAGGACCGGGCGTGAACGACCCCGAGGGGCCGGTTCCGTACGAGCCCCGATCGGACGGCTCAGGGGTGCACGGCCTCGGCGGTGGCGGTCGGGGTGGGAACGGCTGCGGCGTCCAGGACTCCGCCGTGCGGGGCCCGGGCCTGCACGGGCCCGAAGCGGGCGGCCCGGTTGGCCGGACCCCGGGCCCGTACGGAACCGGCCACCACGGCACCGGTCCCCACGGCTCCGCCGTTCATGGCGCCGACGCGTGCGTTCCGGGCGAGCCGGGTGCCCAGGACCCCGGATCTCAGCGCCCGGGGCCGTCCGACCCCGGCCTCCACACCCCGGGTACGAGCCGGCCGGACCCGTACGAACCCGGTGTTCACGGCCCCGGCGGGTACCGTCCCGGCCTCGCGGGCCACGGCCCGCACGGACCCGGTGTGACGGGCCCCGGCTCCCAGGACCTCGGGGCCGTCGACCCAGCGCCGGACGGCCTCGCCCCTCAAGGGCCCGGCGCGGTCCGGGACCCCGGCGCGAACGGTCCGGGCATGCCCGGCTCCCCGGCGGCGGGCGGCCCCGCCGACCACGAGCCGGGCGTGGACGGGCCCGGTGCGGACCGACCCGGCGTGGAGGGGTGGGGCGCCCACGAACCCAGCCCCCACGAACCCGGCATGCACGAACCCAGCCCCCACGGCCCTCACCCGCACGGCCCCCGCCCCGATAACCCCGACTCCGTAGACCCCGGCTACCCCCGTCCCGGCGCGTACGAGAGCGCCCCCGGTCTCCACCTCCCCGGCGTGCGGCGGCTGGCGGCCCGGGTGGCGGGGCGGGTGCACGAGGCGGCCCGGTGGTGTCTGGGGCCGGGGCAGGGGCAGTTGGACCGGGCCGTTTTCGAGGAGCTCTTCCCCCGGCGCACCGGCTGGGCCTCCGCCGTCCTCGCCGAGGGGCTGCTCGTCCCCGCCGGGCCCGGCTACCGCTTCGCGCACGAGGAGCTGTCCGACTGGCTCCAGGCCGGCCACCTCGACGTGCCGACCGCGCTCGACGTGCTGGTCCACTCGGGCCCCGCCACGTCGGGCCCGCCCGTACCCCGGCACCGTGTCGGGCCCGTCCTGGAGGCCCTGCGCCGGCTGCCGCCGCCCGAGGTCCGCGGCCGGCTGACCCGGCTGGTCGGCGCCCTCAACGCCTTCGCCGAGGAATCCCCGGAGCCCCCGGAGTCCCCGCCGGTCCACCCCGACCGGGTCTGGTGGGCCGCCCGGCTGCTGCGCGAGACCCTGCTGGGGGCCTCCGACGCCACCCCGCACCTGCCCGTCCTGCACGCCCTCGCCGAGCACGTGGCGCGGGCCGGCCCCGGGGAGTTCGGCGGCTGGTTCTGGAACCGGCTCCGGCTCGCCGAGTCCGACCGCCTCGACCTGCTCCGCCGCCTGCTGCCCGCCGACCACCGCTACCTCGAAGCCGCCGGGCGCCGCCTCGTCCGCGCCCCGCGACTCGTCCAGCCCCTCCTCTGCGCCTGGTTCACCGACGAACGCCGGCTGCGCGGCCGCCCGGGAGCCACCGTCTCCACCGCGGCCCAGGCCCTCCTGCACACCCACCGCGGACTCGCCGCCGACGAGCTCACGGAGGCCCTGGTGAGCGCCGCTCACCACCGCGCCGACGAGCTGCTCGCCGTGCTCGCCGAGGACGAGCCCTCCGCCCTGTCCCGCGCCGTCGACCGCTGGGCGCACGACGAACGGCCCGGGCGACGGGTCGCCGCCGCCGCGTACGGGCTCGTCACGGCCCCCCACGTCCGTGCCCCCGCCGACCGCGAACTGCTGCGCCGCGCGGCCCGGGCCCTGCTCGACCGCCCCGCCGACGCCGCCCTGCACGGCAGCGCCCTCGGGATCCTGCTCCGCGACCCCCAGGTGCGGGCCCGCTACCTGCCCGACGCCCTCGACTGCTTCCGCGACCCCGACCGCGGCTCCCGGCTGCCCGCGTCGGCGCTGGTCGCCGCTCTTCCGGTGCTGCCCGACCCGGACGCGGTGTTCGCCGCCCTCCGGGCCCGGGCCGACGGTGAGGTGCTCCGCGCCCTGGCCGCGCTCACCACGCCGGGCCTGGCCCGCCGCGCGGGCGACCTCGTACGGGACCACCTCGCGTGCCGCCCCGAGGACGCCCCGCACGCCGCCGCCTTCGTGGACCGGCGCCTCGACCAGGGGCCGGCCGCGGGGCCCGTACTGCGCCCCCTCGTACTGGACCTGCTGCGGACCGCCCCGCCGGCCGTACGGGCCGCGCTGGCCGGTGTACTGGGCGCGCCCGGCGGGGCGGGCGGGGGACCCCCGTACGGGCTGCGGGGCGAACTGGCCGACGTACTGCTGCGCGAGGAGCCCGACCCGGCGGTCCTCGGCGCCTTCCTGGACGCCCTGGCCGCCGGGACCCGGGCCCGGCCCGAGGAGCGCACCCGCGAGCTGCTCCGGCGCGCCGGCCGGCAGCTGCTGCGCCTTCCCGGCGGCCCCGCGGTGTTCGAGCACCGGACGGTGGAGCTGGCCCGGACCGACCCGGCCTTCGGGGCGCTCGTCGCCCGCTGGCTCGCGCAGGCGGGGGCGGAGGCCGCGGCGCTGCTCGGACCGGGCGCCCGACGCACGGTGGAGACCCTCAGGCGGACCGCCCCGGACGTCACGTGAGGCGGCAGCGGGCCGACCCCGACGCCGATGCGGGGCCCCGGCCACCGGCATGGCAGTCTTAGACCTGCAATCGGCAATCAGTACAGGGACTACACGGGTTCGGGCGAGGAGCGGTCACAGTGCAGCGCTGGCGTGGCTTGGAGGACATCCCCCAGGACTGGGGACGCAGCGTCGTCACCATCGGCTCCTACGACGGTGTGCACCGCGGACATCAGCTGATCATCGGACGGGCCGTGGCCCGGGCCCGCGAGCTGGGCGTCCCCTCGGTCGTCGTCACCTTCAGCCCGCACCCCAGCGAGGTCGTGCGGCCCGGCAGCCACCCGCCGATCCTGGCGTCGTACGACCGCCGTGCCGAACTGATGGCCGGTCTCGGAGTCGACGCGCTGCTGATCCTGCCCTTCACGGCGGAGTTCTCGCAGCTGTCCCCGGCCGACTTCATCGTCAAGGTGCTCGCCGACAAGCTGCACGCGAAGGCCGTCATCGAGGGACCGAACTTCCGCTTCGGCCACCGCGCCGCCGGGAACGTCGACTTCCTGCGCGAGCTGGGCGCGACCTACGACTACGAGGTCGAGGTCGTGGACCTGGTCGTGCGCGGCGAGGCGGGCGGTGGCGTGCCGTTCTCGTCCACCCTCGCGCGCAGGCTGGTCTCCGAGGGGGACGTGGAGGGCGCCGGCGAGATCCTGGGCCGCCCGCACCGCGTCGAGGGCGTGGTGGTGCGCGGCGCGCAGCGCGGGCGCGAACTCGGCTACCCGACGGCGAACGTGGAGACGCAGCCGCACACCGCGATCCCGGCGGACGGGGTGTACGCGGGCTGGCTGACGGCGGACGGCGAGCGGATGCCGGCGGCGATCTCGGTCGGCACGAACGTGCAGTTCGACGCCACCGAGCGGACCGTGGAGGCGTACGCGATCGACCGCGTCGGCCTGGACCTGTACGGGATGCACGTGGCCGTGGACTTCCTCGCGTACGTGCGGGGCATGGCGAAGTTCGAGTCGCTGGACGGGCTGCTGGAGGCCATCGCGGACGACGTGAAGCGCTCCCGGGTGCTGACCGACTCCTACGACGCCGAGCGCGCCGGGCGCTGAACGCGCGCCCGCGCCCGAACGCGCCGGAGGGCCCGTACCGTCCTGGGGACGGTGCGGGCCCTCCGTGTGTCCGGGCCGGTCAGCCGAGGCGCGGGTCGCGCGGGGGCTGGCCGGGCTGCTGAGGCGCCTGGGGAGCATGAGGCGCCTGCGGTGCGGGCGGCTGGGGCTGCTGCCAGGGCTGGCCGGGCTGCGGGTAGGGCTGGCCGTACGGCTGTTGCGGCGGCTGGGGCTGCTGGTACGGGCCCTGCGGGTGCGGCGGCTGAGGCTGGTGCTGCTGGGGGTGCTGGGGCTGGGCGTGGGGCTGCTGGTGCTGCTGGGGTGCGCCCCAGTGGGCCTGCGCGGCCTGCTGCTGCGCCCGCGCGAAATCCTCGGCGACCAGGGCGGAGAGGGTGAAGTACGCCTCCCGGGTCTTCGGCCGCATCAGGTCGAGGTCCACCTCGGCACCGGCCGCGAGGTGCTCGTCGAACGGCACCACGACGACGCCGCGGCAGCGGGTCTCGAAGTGCTGCACGATGTCCTCGACCTTGATCATCTTCGCGGTCTCGCGGACCCCGGAGATGACGGTGAGGGAGCGCGAGACGAGATCGGCGTACCCGTGCGCGGAGAGCCAGTCGAGGGTGGTGCTGGCGCTGCTCGCGCCGTCCACGGACGGGGTCGAGATGATGATCAGCTGATCGGCGAGGTCCAGTACGCCGCGCATGGCGGAGTAGAGGAGACCGGTGCCCGAGTCGGTGAGGACGATGGGGTACTGGCGGCCGACGGTCTCGATGACGCGGCGGTAGTCCTCGTCGTTGAACGTCGTCGAGACGGCCGGGTCCACGTCGTTGGCGATGATCTCCAGGCCGGACGGCGCCTGCGAGGTGAACCGCCGGATGTCCATGTACGAGTGCAGGTACGGGATCGCCTGCACGAGGTCACGGATCGTCGCACCGGTCTCGCGGCGCACGCGGCGGCCGAGGGTGCCGGCGTCCGGGTTGGCGTCGATCGCCAGGATCTTGTCCTGGCGCTCGGTCGCGAGGGTGGCACCGAGGGCGGTGGTCGTCGTGGTCTTGCCGACGCCGCCCTTGAGGCTGATGACGGCGATGCGGTAGCAGGACATCACCGGGGTGCGGATCAGCTCCAACTTGCGCTGACGGTCCGCCTCCGCGGCCTTGCCGCCGAAGCGGAAGCCGGACCGGGTGGCCTTCGGCTTCTGCTTGCCGCGCAGCAGCCGGTCCGAGGACAGCTCCACGGCGGCGGTGTAGCCGAGCGGCGCCCCGCCGTGGCCCTGGGCGGGCTGCTGGTACGGGCCCTGCGGCTGATGCGGCTGCTGCGGCTGGGCCCCGGGGGTCCACTGTGCCTGCGGCTGCGGCTGGGCCTGGGCCTGGGGCGGAGCGGGCGGGAAGCCGTAGCCCTGCGGAGGCTGTTGCGGCTGGGCCTGGGCCTGGGCCTGCGGCGGTGCGGGCGGGAAGCCGTACCCCTGCGGAGGCTGCTGCTGCCCGGCGGGCGGGAACCCGTAGCCCTGCGGGGTGCCCGAGGAGGGGAACGTGGGCGGCAGCGTGGGCAGTTCGGTACCCGGTCCCCCGAACGGGTGCTCCACGGGCGGGTGTTGGGCATCCATCGGGATGACCGGCGCGGCGTACGGGTCCTGTTCGGCGGGAGCGGGCGGCCACGCGGCACCGGGCGCGGCGGCGTCGCCCACGGGATTCGGGACCGGCGCGGGTGCGTCGGCGGTCGGGGCCGAGGGGTGCGCCGGGGCCGCGTAGGGCGCGGGCGGGGCGTCCGCGACGGGCGCGTCCAACGGGGGTGCCTCGGGCGCGGGGTGCGCGTAGGCGGCGGGCGGGGCGTCGGCGACGGGCGCCTCTGCGGCGGGGGCCGGGGCGTCGACGGGGGGAGCCGAGGGGGTCGCGGGTACGGGGGCCGCGTGGGGCGCGGGCGGGGCGTCCGCGACGGGCACCTCCACCGGAGAGGCCTCGGGAGCCGGAACGGGGCCCGAAGCGGGGGGAGTTGCCGGAGCCGGGCTCGCGGACACGCCCGCGGCCGGGGTCGGACCGGCAGCCGGAGCCTCGGCCGGGGCCGAGGGGAACGCAGGAGCGGGGGCCGGAGCCGCATCCGAAGCCGGGCTCTCGACCGGGGCCGAAGCCGCCGGGAGCAGCGGAGCCGCGTCCTGGGCAGCGGCCGGGGTGTCGGCCGGAGCCTGCGGGAACGTCGGGCCCGAGCCCGGAGCCGGAGTGTCGGCCGGGGCGGGCGGGAACGCCGGGGTGTCGGCCGGAGCCGGCGCCGGCGGGAACGCCGGGCCGGAACCCGGAGCCGGGGCTTCGGCCGGAGCCTGAGCCGACGGGAACGGCGGAGTCGGAGCCGGAGCTGGGGCGGGCGCCGTGGCCGGAGTGACCCCCGCGGCCGGCGGGAACACCGGGCTCGGGAAGGCCGGGGGGATCTCGATCGGAGTCGGGTCGAACGCGACCTCCTCCTCCGGATCCGGGGCCGCGGCCCGCGGCGGCACGGCGGCCGGTGAGATCCGCATCGTCGGGGGCGACACCACGTCCGAGGGGCGGTGCGGTTCGAAGCCGCTGCCCTCCGGGAGGCCGGGCACGTCCTGGGCGGGCGCGCCCTGCGTGTACCAGGCCGGCGGGGTGTAGTCGATGGTGAACTCGCCCGTCACATCGGGCTCCGCGTCGGACTGATCGTCCGTCGGGACGTCCCACGTCCCGCCGCGCCTCTCGTTCCGATCGCCGCTCACTGGTCTTCGTCCTCCTGGTCTGTCGAACACGGTCGGGCGCCCAACCCGACGCCGCGCCCGCACTCAGCCTAATCGCGCCCCGGCGGCAAAATCCCGCGAGGTCGCGCCCCGTACTCCTGCCTACAGGCCACCCGGGCCCTGAGCAACCGTCACCGCACCCCGGACACCGGGCGGGGCCGCCCCTCCCTGGCCTCCCCTGACCCGCCCCGCGCGGGCTCCACCGGGACGACGTGCCCGCGACAACGCGACCGGGACGCCGCGACCGGGACGGCCACGGCCGGGGACGCCCCCGGGCCGGCGGTCAGTCGATGCGCCGGGCCGCGCCGAACAGGCCCGCCTCCTCCTCCGTGCCCTGCGTCAGTACGAACTTCCGGTCCCGCAGCGTGCACCACAGCGTCACACCGTCCCCCAGGGTCGGCAGCGACCCGACCGCCGCCCCCGGCAGCCGCATCAACGCGCCGATCCGCTCCGCCTCGTCGGGCGACACCCGCTGCACCCCCACCAGAGCGGAGTTCCGCAGCAGCCGGGGCGCCGCCGGGCTCAGGTACGGCAACAGGGTCAGCACCGACTGCCACGGCCCCGCGACCACCCGCCCGCGCGGCGGCCGCATCCCGCAGTCCCGGACCACCAGGACGGGACTGCCCGCCGAAGCGCCCTGCGGCGGCACCCGCCCCACCTCGTGCAGGGTCACGCACTGCGGCCCGTCGCCGGCCGCCCGGGCCAGCCCGGACCACACCGGCCCGCGCCCGGTCTCCACCGCGACCCGGGCGCCCGTGGCGGCCGTGCGCAGGGCCAGCACCTGCGCCGTCCACAGACCGCCGATCAGCGTGACCTCGTACGGGGTGGGCCGGTTGACGCCCAGCACCGCCGGACGGCCCTCCGCGTCCACGCCGATGACGACCCCGTCGTCCCCGACGGGCAGCGCCAGCCGGTCCAGTTCGCCCGCCGGGACCACGTGGCGCTCCCGGCGCGGACCCACCAGCCCGAAGCCGCCCCGCACCGCCCGTCGCCGCGGACCGCCCCTCACCGGGTTCCGCCCAACGGCAGCGAGGCCAGCAGTCCGGGCACCTGCTCCCGGTCGAGCCGTACCAGCCCGGCCCGCACGCCGCGCGCGGTCCGCTCCAGTTCCCGGCGGGCGCGGACCAGTTCCCCGTCGCTGCGCCCGGTCACCCGGACGTACCCGGTCAGCGTCACGCCGTGCCGCCCGGCCGGGGCCAGCGTGAGGCTGAAGTTCGTCGCCAGCGCGGGCACCGAGGTCAGCAGCGCCACGAACTGCGCCGGCCCCGCCCCCGCGCCGCCCAGCCGGGGCCAGCGGCCCACCCAGTAGGTGGTGTGCCGCCGGTCGTCGCACCGCCAGGTCCGCGGGGTCTCCTCCGTACGCCGTCCCGTGCCCGCCGTCCGCCCGGCCCGGGTGATCGCCGCCGGGTTCGCGCAGGACGAGGTGGCCAGCGCGGCCGTCAGCTCCCGCTCCGTCAGCACCGTGGCCCGGAAACCGGCCCCGGCCAGCCGGCTCGCCAGCTGGTCGGCGACCCGGACCAGGGCGCGCTGGGCCCCCGGCAGGCCGCCCCCGCGCGCGGCGACCGCCTCCGCGCACCGCTCGGGATCGAGCTTGAGCGCGATCCACGTCAGGCGCACCGCGGGGGCTCCCGTCCGGGCCTGGAGCGGCGCGTAGTTGCGGGACGCCGTCGACCCGGCGGGCAGGTGGGGCGCCGGCGCGGGCTGGGTGTGCTGCACCACCTGCGCCGACTCCAGCCGGATCCCGTCCACTTCGAGGACGTCCCGTACGGCGGACAGCGGCAGCGGGCACGCCGCCCGGTCGGGCCGCAGCGCGGTGGCGTCCGCGTCCACCCGGACGACCGCCGTCAGGAAGGTTCCGTCCCCGACCATCCCGACCGGCCCGCGGTCGCGCGCGCTACCGCCGAACGTCAGGGTCCGCAGCGCCGGTTCGGCCTCCACCAGCGGCGCCAGCCCGGGTTCGGTTCCGGCGGGCACGGTGAAGCCGGCGGCCCGGCGCCGCCGCGCCCGCAGGGCGAGGACCCCACCGAGCCACTCGGGGAGGGAGCGCCGGTGCCGGCGTACGACGGCGAGGGCCAGCAGGACCAGGGCCGACGCGCCGGCGGGCACCAGCAGCAGCGGTTCCACGACCCACGCCACCAGCGGAGCCGCGACCGCCAGCTGGAGCAGGACGAGCTGTTGCAATCGAAAAGGTCCGAAACGTCCCGGGCTGGAAACCGGACGCGGCACCACCCCGTCGGGCACGGCCGCCGACGGCTCCGTCACGCTGACCCCCACATGCCCCTCCTCCCCTCGCCGGGCCCGAACACGGCCCGCCACAGGGCATAGTAGGGGCCCGGTCCGACCATCCGGGCCCGGGTACCGGAAGCGCCGGCCGGGCCGAGCGGCGAGGAACAGGCGGTCATGGCGTCACGGCGTGATGAGCTCAACGCGTACACGTTTGCGAAGCGGCTTACGGTCGCGGCGTTCCTCCAGCCCTCGGCCACCGGCACCGAAGAGGGCGCCCCCAGGCCGTTACAGGCCGTCCTGCCCTCCCTGGTCGTCGGCGCGCTGCTCCTGGCCGGCTTCGGCGCCTGGGGCATGTTCAGACCGCAGGCCCCCAAGGGCTGGGACCGGCCGGGTGTGATGGTCATCGTCGGCAAGCAGTCGACGACCCGCTACGTGGTCCTGACGACCGGGTCGGGCGACGGGCAGCGGACGCGGCTGCACCCCGTGCTGAACCTGGCGTCGGCCCGGCTCCTCCTCGACCCGGGGAAGTTCAAGGTCGTGCAGGTCGACGACGAGCTGCTGGACGCGGGCCGGCCGCCGCGCGGCCCGATCATCGGCATCCCGTACGCCCCCGACCGGCTGCCCGCCGCGGCGGACGCGGGGAAGGCCAAGCGCTGGGCCGTCTGCCAGCGGCCCGCCGGTGACGGATCCGGCGTGCGGACCGCTGCCTTCGTCCTCGCCGGCCGCGAGGCCCGCCTGCTCGACGACGCCCGCAGGACCACCGACACGCAGGTGCTGTACGTGCGGAGCACCGGCCCTGGGAAGGAGCGGTACCTCGTCGACGCGGCGGGCACCAAGTACGCGTTCCCCGAGGGCGGGCCGGACGCGGGCACCCTGACCACCGCCCTGGTCGGCGCCGCCGCCACCCCCCAGCCGGTCACCGAGCGGTGGCTGGCCACCCTCGGCTCCGGCGACCGCCTCGGCTTCCCGCGGCTGCCCGGCACCCCCGGAGCGCCCGCCCGCGTCCGGGGCCTGGCGGCCGCCGACGACAGGGTGGGCACGGTGCTGAGCGCCCAGACCGGCTCCGGCACCCAGCACTACGTCGTCCTGCCCGGCCGGGTCGCGCCCGTCTCGGAGTTCGTCGCCCGGCTGCTGATCTCCGCGCCCGCCACCGACGCCCTCGACCTGCACGGCGAGGCCCGCCCGGTCGACCTCCAGTCCCTGCGCCCGGACACCACCGCCTTCATGGCGCAGGCCGCATGGCCGCGCAGGCGGGGTGTCCAGGTCAACCGGGTCGCCGCCGACCCGGCTCCCGCGCGGGGCGGCGAACGGCGCGACATCGTCTGCAGCGTGCTGCGGTCCGGCGACGCGCGGGGCGGCGGAACGCTGAGCACCTGGGCCGGGACCGGCTTTCCGGTCGACATCACCGCGAGCGGCACCGGCGCGTACGTCACGCCCGGATCCGGGCTCCTCTACCGGCAGGTCCAGGGCCGCCAGAGCGCCGCCGGGGGCTCCTTGTTCCTGGTCACCGACACCGGCCTGCGCTACGCCGTGCGGGCCGACGGCGAGGGCCCGGGGGCCGGGGCGCCCGACCCGCGGGCGGCGGGCTCCGGCGGCGCCCGGCCCGAGCCGGGCCGGGCCCAGGCCCGGCTCGGCTACGCCGACGTGGTCCCGGCACCGGTGCCGATCGCCTGGTCGGAGTTCCTCGCCAAGGGCCCCCGCCTGGACACCGACTCCGCCCGCCGGCCCCAGGGTTCGTGAGGACACCGCCCGTGACGCAGAGTTCCCGCGGCCGCGCCGCCCGGTTCGCCGCCGCCCTCGGCCTCCTCGCGGTGTGCGGTGCGGCGGGCGCGCCCGCGCCGCGGGCCCCGTACGCGCTCGGGCTCGACCGGGCCGGCGAGTGCTCCTTCCCCGTGCAGGAGCAGATCGCCGGCCGCCCCTGGGCCCTCCAGCGGATCCTCCTCGACGCCCTGTGGGCCGACACCAAGGGCAAGGGCGTGCGCGTCGCGGTCATCGACACCGGCGTGGACCGCGCCAACCCGCAGCTCGCCGGCGCCCTCGACACCGGTGCCGGCCTGGACCTCATCGACGCGGCCGGCGGCGACGGCACCCGCGACACCGTCGGGCACGGCACCAGGGTCGCCGGGCTGATCGCGGCCCGCCCCCAGGAGGGCACCGGCTTCGTCGGCCTCGCCCCCGAGGCCACCGTCATCCCCGTCCGGCAGAACGACGGCCGGGGCAACGGCAGCGCGGCCACCCTCGCCCGGGCCGTCGACCACGCCGTCGCCCGGGGCGCGCACGTCATCAACATCTCCCAGGACACCGACGCCCGCCTCACCCCCGACTCCGAGCTCGCCCGGGCCGTCCGCCGGGCCCTGGACGCCGGCGTAGTGGTCATCGCCTCGGCCGGCAACGGCGGCCCGGCCGGACGCGAACGCACGTACCCGGCCGCCTTCCCCGGGGTCCTCGCCGTGGCCGCCTCCGACCGGAACAACGAACGCGCCGCCTTCTCCCAGCCCGGCGACTTCATCGGCGTCGCCGCCCCCGGCGTCGACATGGTCTCCACCGTCCCCGGCTTCGGCCAGTGCGCCGACGACGGCACCAGCTTCTCCGCCCCCTACGTCGCCGGGGTCGCCGCCCTGCTGCGCGCGGAGCACCCGGAGTGGACCCCCCAGGAGGTGGTCTGGCAGATCCAGAACACCGCCGAACGGTCCGTCAACGGCCGTGACGACTACATCGGATGGGGTGTAGTCGACCCGGTCCGCGCCGTCACCCAGGACCACGGGACGCCCCGGCCCCCCACCCCGGACCCGTGCCCGCCCCCGGCGACCGCACCGCGCGCGGCAGAACTCCACCTGACCGAGACCGCGCAGGAGCGTGAGCTGCGCCTCGGCACGTACGCCCTCGGCACCGCGGGCCTGCTCGTCGCCGTCACCGCCGGGACGGCGACCGTGGCCCGCGACGCCCGCGCCCGCCGGGGCCGCCCGCGGTGAACGCCCGCCCGCTCCCGCGCGGAGCCGGCCGGCGCGTGCGGGGCGGGCGTCCGGACTGGCTAGAGTGCCCGCTCCTGCCGGGGAATCGAGATGCGAGGAACTACGGATGACGAGCACGTTCGGACTGGCCGACGATCCGGTCGTCAAGGCGGCCAACAAGATCTCCGAGACGGCCCAAGCCGTGACCACCCAGGCCCGGGAACTGGCCGACATCCTCGCCACCGCGAGCGCCGGCTGGACCGGTGCGGGCGCCGAGGGCTTCAAGCGGGCCCAGGCGGACCTCAACGTCGACCACGACGAGATCCGCCGCCTGCTGCGCGTCCTGCACCACGCGGTGTCGCAGACCAAGAACCTCACCAACGCCCAGGACGAGGAGGTCCGTTCGGCGTTCCGCACCGTCACCACCGGCCGGTCCGCACTCGACGGCGTCTGACCGCGCCGCCCCGCCCCGGCGACCCACCGCGCGCGAAGGAGGAAGACCATGTCCGGTCCCGACGGCTACACCCGGGTTCGGTACGAGAGCGTCCAGCAGATGGCGGACCGCATCCGGACCGTTTCCCACAACATCCTCAAGGACCTGTCCGAGATGGAACAGGCCGTGAAGGTGGTCACCGACACCTGGGACGGCGAGGCCCACCTGGAGTACGTCGGCCTCCAGACGAAGTACCGGCGCAGGGCCGACCACATGCGCAGGCAGCTGGAATCCGTCGCCCGCCTCGTCGAGCGCGGCAAGGGCGACTACCGCGCCACCGACATGAAGGCCTCCCGCCTGTTCACCGAGGCCTTCTGACCCCCACGACGCACGGAGGGGCGCGTCCGGTGCGGACGCGCCCCTCCGTGTCGCCGTCGCCGGCCTCAGGTGAGGTCGAACTCCCCGTCCCTCGCACCGAGGACGAAGGCCTCCCACTCGGCGGCCGTGTAGCGCAGCACGGTCTCGCGGTCCAGCGACGACCGCATGGCCACCGCGCCCTCGGGCAGCTTGGCGATCTCGACCCGCTCCTCGTCCGGGCTGGTCCCGGGCGGGCCCTGCCACTCGACGCCGCTGATGTCGAGCGCGTACAGCTCGTCCTTCTCCTGCTGAGTGCCCATGTGCGGCCTTTCCCTCGGTCGTGCGGTGCTGCTCGGCTCTTCGCTGCCGATTATCGGCGCAACGCGGTCGCCCGGTGCCGTTTTCCGGGTGATCCCGCCTACAGCCCGCCTACAGCCCGCCTACAGGCCGTCCGGCAGCCCGCTCTCCGGCCCGTCCCGCAGCTCCGGCATCCGTCCCAGCTGGACCAGCGAGGTGCCGCGCCGGCGCGAGACGAAGTGGCCCCGGCCGGGAGGCATCGGGCGCGCCCGGACCGTGCCGAGCAGATCGCCCTCGGACGGGTCGCCCGACAGCACCACGCCCTGCGCGCCCAGCTCCTTGATCCGCTGCACGAACGGCTCGTACAGCGCGCGCGAGGCGCCGGCCGAACTGCGCGCGATGACGAACCGGACCCCGGTGTCCCGGGCGAAGGGCAGGAACTCCACGAGCGGCGCCAGCGGATTGCCCTGCCCGGAGGCGACCAGGTCGTAGTCGTCGATCAGGACGAACACGTCCGGGCCCGTCCACCAGCTGCGGTCCCGCAGCTGCCGCGGCGTGACGTCGGCCGGCGGCTGCCGCCGGGAGAACACCCCGGCCAGCGCCTCCACGTGCAGCCGCAGCGAGCTCTCCATCGGCGCGTACTCCAGCAGGTGCTCCTCCGGGAGCGCCCCGAGCAGCCCGCGCCGGTAGTCGACGACGACCAGCTTGGCCCGGTCCGGGGCGTACCGCCGCGCGATCTGCCGGGCGAGGAGCCGCAGCAGGTTCGTCTTGCCCGACTCCGCCTCCCCGAAGACCAGGAAGAACGGGTCCGACTCGAAGTCGGCGAACACCGGCTCCAGGTCCCCCTCGCCGATGCCGAACGCGATCCCGCGCTCCGGGAACTCCCCGCCCCCGGGCAGCCGGTCCGCGGGCAGCAGCCCCGGCAGCAGCCGTACTCCGGGAGCCGCAGGGCCCGCCCAGCCCTCCTTCACCGCCGCCACGAAGGCCGCGGTCGCCTCCGGCAGGTCCTCCGCCGTGTGCGCCCCGTCGGTGCGCGGCAGCGCCCCCAGGAAGTGCAGCTTCTCCGCCACCTGCCCGCGCCCCGGCATGCCCGCGGGAACGTTCGCCGCGACCCTCCGGTCGAACTCGGAGTCCATGACGTCACCCAGCCGCAGCTCCAGCCGCCCCAGCAGCTGGTCCTTCAGCACCGAGCGGACCTCCATGTACCGGGCCGCGGTGACCACCAGGTGGATGCCGTATCCCAGACCCCGGGACGCGATGTCCGTGACCACCGGCTCCAGGCCCTCGTACTCCCCGCGGAAACCGCCCCAGCCGTCCACGACCAGGAACACGTCGCCCCACGCCTCCCCGGGCAGCCCGCCCGCCGCGCGCCGGCGCCGGTAGCCGGCCATGGAGTCGATGCCGTTCGCCCGGAAGAACTCCTCGCGCCGGGCCAGGACGCCCGCCACCTCCGCGACCGTGCGCCGCACCCGCTCCGGGTCCAGCCGCGAGGCGATCCCGCCCACGTGCGGCAGCTCCGCCACCGACGACAGGCTGCCGCCGCCGAAGTCCAGCCCGTAGAACTGCACCTCGCGCGGGGTGTGCGTGAGCGCGAACGAGCAGATCAGCGTCCGCAGCAGCGTGGACTTCCCCGACTGCGGGCCGCCCACCACCAGCATGTGTCCCGCCGCACCCGAGAAGTCCCGGTACAGCACCTCGCGTCGCTGCTCGAAGGGCTTGTCGACCAGCCCGAGCGGCACCACCAGCCCGCCGGGCCGCGTGTACCCCCGCGCGTGCAGCCCCCGCCGCCCGTCCGCGGCGAGCGCGGGCAGCAGCTGGTCCAGCGCCGGAGCCCGGTCCAGCGGCGGCAGCCACACCTGGTGCGCCGGTACCCCCTGACCCTCCAGCCGCCCCACCATCACGTCCAGCACGCTCTCCGCGAGCGCGTCGTCCTCCTGCGGCTCCCGCGCGGCCGGGTGCGCCGGATCCGCAGCCGCGTACACCACCGGCACCGGCGCCGCCGTGAACAGCACCGGCCGCCGCACCACCGGCAACGGCCCCTCCGGCGCCCGCGGCCCGCCCGCGCGGTGGACACCCGAGACGTACGCCGCCTTGAAGCGGGTCATCCCGTCCGTACCGGACTTCAGGTAGCCGGAACCGGGCACCGGCGGCAGGTGGTAGGCGTCCGGTGCGCCGATCGCCGTCCGGGACTCCGCCGCCGAGAAGGTCCGCAGACCGATCCGGTACGACAGGTACGTGTCCAGCCCGCGCAGCCTGCCCTCCTCCAGGCGCTGCGAGGCCAGCAGCAGGTGCACGCCCAGCGACCGGCCGATGCGGCCGATCTGGACGAACATGTCGATGAAGTCGGGCTTCGCCGTCAGCAGCTCGCTGAACTCGTCGATCACCAGCACCAGCGAGGCCAGCGGCTCCAGCGGCGCGCCGGCCGCGCGGGCCCTCTCGTAGTCGTGGACGTTCGCGTAACTGCCCGCCGCCCGCAGCAGCTCCTGACGGCGCTGGAGCTCACCGCGGATCGAGTCGCCCATCCGGTCGACCAGCGTGAGGTCGTCCGCCAGGTTGGTGATCACCGCCGCCACGTGCGGCATCCGCGACATCCCGGTGAAGGTGGCACCGCCCTTGAAGTCCGCGAGGACGAAGTTCAGCGTCTCCGAGGTGTGCGTCACCGCCAGCCCCAGGACCAGCGTCCGCAGCAGCTCCGACTTGCCCGAACCGGTCGCCCCCACGCACAGCCCGTGCGGGCCCATGCCCTCCTGCGCCGCCTCCTTCAGGTCCAGCATCACCGCAGCGCCGTCCTCGCCCACGCCGATCGGCACCCGCAGCCGCTCACCGGCCGGCCTCGGACGCCACGTCCGGGCCACGTCGACCTGCGCCGCGTCGCCCAGGTCCAGCAGGTCCGTGAAGTCCAGGTTCGCCAGCAGCGGCTCGTCGTCCTCCCCGCCACCCGTGCGCAGCGGCGCCAGCTGCCGGGCCAGCGCCTCCGCCGCCGGCAGCGACAGCGTGTCCGGGACGCCCTCGTACACGACCCCCGCGCCCGACTCCAGGCGCAGCCGCCCCGGCCGCACCACCACCGACAGCCCGCCCCGGGGCTCGTCCAGCTCGCCCCCGACCACCTCCACGACGGTCACCCCCTGCAAGCGCTCCGCCGCCGCGAACACCGAGTCCGGCGGCACCGCGCCACCGTCCAGTACGAGGACCAGGTGCGGCCGGTCCGGCACCGGGGCCGCATCCCGGCCGAACCGCGGCCGCCCCTCCAGCCGGCTCCCCAGCAGCCCCTCCAGTACGGCCAGGTCATCGCCGAACAGCCGCCTCGTACCGGCCCCGTCGACCTGCCCCGGCAGCTGCGCGTGCGGCAGCCACTTCGTCCAGTCCCACGCCGGCCCCGCACCCGCCCCGGCCACCACCGCCACCGCCAGGTCCCCGGGGGAGTGCAGCGTCACCAGCTGCGCCACCAGGGCCCGCGCCGCACCCCGCGCCGACTCGGCCTCCCCCGACACCGTCACGTGGTAGAACGCCCGGACCGACACCGCCACCGGGAGCCCGTCCAGGGCGGAGTGCACCTTCAGGAAGCGCTGCACCGCCCCCGCCGTCAACGGCTCCAGGTCGTCCACCGGAGCCGTGTCCGGCGCCACCAGCGGGGTCGCGAGGCGCTGCGCGCCCAGCCCCACCCGGGCCTGCCCGAAGTCCGCGTCCCCGGGCCGCCGTTCCCACAGCCGCGAGCCCTCCGCCACCACCGACCACAGCTGGTCCGGGGCCGGGTGCAGGTACAGCTGCGCGTCACGCTGGGCCCGCGCGGTCGCCCGGACCCGACGTCGCGTACGGGCCAGGTACTTCAGGTAGTCCCGCCGCACGTCCGCCATGTGCCCCTGCGCGCCGCGCCGGTGGCGGACCAGCTGGGCGATGACCATGCCCACCGTGGACACCAGCATCAGGACGCCCATCACCCGCATGAAGGGCGCCGCACCCGGCATGAAGAAGAACACGACCGACGACCCCATGCCGAGCATCGGCAGGAGCTGCATCAGGACGCCCTCCCGCTGCCCCCGCGGCAGTTCCGGCGGGGCCTCCAGCCGCAGCTCGTCCGAGGGAACCTGGGGCGGCAGCGCGCGGGGCGGGCGTTTGACGACGATCTGGCTCACCGGAACACCAACCCCTTGAGAGTGCGCGGGCGTCCGTGGCCGGAGCCCCAAGTCCCCTGCGCGGACGGGACGTTCCGCTCACGCGGCGGCGATCCTACGGTCCGCGAGCAGGTCCGACGGCCCGGTACAGTGCGCCCGCCGCGTGGGCGTCCGCGCGCCGGCCGCCGCCGCGGCGCACGCCGACCAAGGGGGACACGCAGGTGAGTACGGCCGGGACGACGGGATTCCGCAGGGTCACCGTCGTGGCACCCGACAGCCGCGTCGACGTCGCCCTTCCGGAGGACATCGCCCTCGCCGACGTCTACCCCGAACTGCTGCGCCTGACCGGCCAGACCCAGCCCGTCGGCGCCCCCACCGGCTACCACCTCGTACGCCGGACCGGCACCGTCCTCGACGGGGCCCGCACCCTCGCCGCCCAGCAGGTCCTCGACGGAGAGGTGCTCAGCCTGCGCCCCTTCGCCGAATCGCTGCCGCCCGCCGTGTTCGACGACGTCTGCGACGCCGTCGCCTCCGCCGTCGTCCGCGACCGCCACCGCTGGAGCGACGACATGCTGCGCGGCGCGGGCCTGACCGGCGCCGCACTGCTCCTCGTCCTGCTCGCCCTCGTCCTCTGGTACGCCGACCCCGTCCACCACGACGTGCACGGCCCGCCCGCGCTGACCGCCGGAGCCTTCGGCGCCGTCCTCACCGCCGCCGCCGGAGCGCGCGCCCGCGTCTACCGCGACCGGGGCTCCGCCGCGGCCCTCGGCCTCGGCGCCCTCCCGCTCCTGATGATCGCCGGCGCCGGCATCGTCGCCCCCGCCGCCGGCTCCGGACCCGGCCGCCTCCAGTTCCTCCTCGGCTGCCTCTGCGTCCTCCTCGCCGCCGCCGTCCTCCTCGCCGTCACCCCCGGTGACGCCCCCTTCGCCGCCGCCGCCTTCCTGGCCGCCACCGGCGCCCTCGCCTCCTTCGGGGCCATCGCCGCGGAGACCTCCGCCACCTCCGCCGCGGCCGTCTGCGCCCCCGCCGCCATCGGCCTCCTCGCCTTCCTCCCCGGACTCTCCGCACGTCTCGCCCGCCTGCCCATCGGGTACGCCGCCCCGCGGAGCGCGACCGACGACACCGGCCACGCGGGGACCCCGGAGCGCCACACCCCCGACCCGTACGGTGATCCGCCCTGCTCCGGCCCGCACGACCCGGCCGCCCCGCTCGACGCCGACCTCATTGCCGCCCGGGCCCGCCGCGGCCACGAGACGCTGCTCGGCCTGGTCGGCGGCTGCGCGGCCGTCGCCGTGGGCTCCGCCGCCGTCCTCGGCTTCTCCGGCGGCACCTGGGGCCGGCTCCTCGCCCTCGCCACCGGCCTGGCACTGCTCCTGCGCGCCCGCCTCTTCCGCCGCACCCCGCAGGTCGTGTGCGCCCTCGCCGCCGGCCTCGCCGCGATCGGCCTGCTGGTCCTCGGCCTCGCCCTGCACGCGCCCGACGGCCTGCCGCCGGAGATCACGCACCGCCACGACCACGCCGCCACGGGCCTGCGCACCCTCTGGCTCTCCGCCGCCGTCGCCGCCGGCGCGGCCCTCCTCACCGGAATTGCGCTTGTCATCCCCCGCAAGGGCCTGTCACCCTTCTGGGGAAGGCTGCTCGACCTCACCGAGGCCGCGGTACTGCTCAGCCTGGTCCCGCTGACCCTGGCCGTGCTCGACGTCTACGGCCGCGCCCGGTCCCTCACCAGCTGAGAGCCGGGACCCGGCAGCCTGGTACGCTGTGTGACGGCCGTTTGTGTACGCGCCCCCGGAGATCTCTGGAGGCTGCGCTCAGCGGACCCCGCCTCCCGAGTTACGGAAGATCCCCAGAGAATTCGACCTGGGGCACTCGGTGGCAACGAAGACCTATTACGAGGAGTACGCGTGCCGCTCGACGCCGCAACGAAGAAGCAGCTCATCGCAGAGTTTGGTGCCAAGGAGGGCGACACCGGCTCCCCCGAGGTCCAGGTCGCGATGCTGTCCCGCCGCATCTCGGACCTGACCGAGCACCTCAAGACCCACAAGCACGACCACCACTCCCGTCGTGGTCTGCTGATCCTGGTCGGCCAGCGTCGCCGCCTGCTGCAGTACCTGGCCAAGAAGGACATCCAGCGCTTCCGCGCGCTGGTCGAGCGCCTCGGCATCCGCCGCGGTGCGGCCGGCGCCAAGTAAAGACGCTGTGAAGGGAGCGGTTCCCACACTGAGGGGGCCGCTCCCTTTGCTGTACGTGCGCGACGTACCGGACGCTTTGTAGTCTGGAGACAGCGCACAAGAGGAAGAGGAGGAGCGCCCTCCCTACGCCGCCGGTCCTCGGTAGTGGCATCCGGAAAGCCCCAGGAGGGCAGAGAACCGGGTGCTTCGATCGAAGACCGGCCCGCACGCCAGGAGCGCTTCTCCGAAACCGTCCGCCGCCACACGGGTGACGGACGGAGACGACGAAAATGGAGAAAACGCTAGTGGAGAACGAGACCCACTACGCCGAGGCCGTCATTGACAACGGTTCCTTCGGCACCCGCACCATCCGCTTCGAGACGGGCCGTCTGGCCCGCCAGGCCGCCGGCTCCGCCGTTGCCTACCTGGACGACGACACGATGGTGCTGTCCGCCACCACCGCGTCGAAGAAGCCCAAGGACCAGCTCGACTTCTTCCCCCTGACGGTGGACGTCGAGGAGCGGCAGTACGCGGCCGGCAAGATCCCCGGCTCCTTCTTCCGCCGTGAGGGCCGGCCCTCCGAGGACGCGATCCTCACCTGCCGCCTGATCGACCGCCCGCTGCGCCCGTCCTTCAAGAAGGGCCTGCGCAACGAGATCCAGGTCGTCGCCACGATCATGGCGCTCAACCCCGACCACCTGTACGACGTCGTCGCGATCAACGCCGCGTCCGCGTCCACCCAGCTGGCCGGCCTGCCCTTCTCCGGCCCGATTGGCGGCGTCCGCGTCGCGCTGATCCGCGGCCAGTGGGTGGCCTTCCCGACGCACACCGAGCTCGAGGACGCCGTCTTCGACATGGTCGTCGCGGGCCGCGTCCTGGAGGACGGCGACGTCGCGATCATGATGGTCGAGGCCGAGGCCACCGAGAAGACCATCGCCCTCGTCAAGGGCGGCGCCGAGGCGCCGACCGAGGAGGTCGTCGCCGCCGGTCTCGACGCCGCGAAGCCCTTCATCAAGGTCCTCTGCAAGGCCCAGGCCGACCTGGCCGCCAAGGCCGCCAAGCCCGAGGGCGAGTTCCCGGTCTTCCTGGACTACCAGGACGACGTGTACGAGGCCCTCGCGGCCGCCGTCAAGGGCGAGCTCTCCCAGGCGCTGACCATCGCGGGCAAGCAGGACCGCGAGGCCGAGCTGGACCGCGTCAAGGACATCGCCGCCGAGAAGCTCCTCCCGGCCTTCGAGGGCCGCGAGAAGGAGATCTCCGCCGCCTACCGCAGCCTGACCAAGGCCCTGGTGCGCGAGCGCGTCATCAAGGACAAGGTCCGCATCGACGGCCGCGGGCTCACGGACATCCGTACCCTCGCCGCCGAGGTCGAGGCCATCCCGCGCGTGCACGGCTCGGCGCTGTTCGAGCGTGGCGAGACCCAGATCCTGGGCGTCACCACCCTCAACATGCTCCGCATGGAGCAGCAGCTGGACACCCTTTCCCCGGTGACCCGCAAGCGCTACATGCACAACTACAACTTCCCGCCGTACTCCGTCGGCGAGACCGGCCGCGTCGGTTCGCCGAAGCGCCGCGAGATCGGCCACGGCGCCCTCGCCGAGCGCGCGATCGTGCCGGTCCTCCCGACCCGCGAGGAGTTCCCCTACGCGATCCGTCAGGTGTCCGAGGCCCTCGGCTCCAACGGTTCGACGTCCATGGGCTCCGTGTGCGCCTCCACCATGTCGCTGCTGAACGCCGGTGTGCCCCTCAAGGCCCCCGTCGCCGGCATCGCCATGGGCCTGATCTCCCAGGAGATCGACGGCAAGACGCACTACGTCGCCCTCACCGACATCCTCGGTGCGGAGGACGCCTTCGGCGACATGGACTTCAAGGTCGCCGGCACCAAGGAGTTCGTCACCGCGCTCCAGCTCGACACCAAGCTGGACGGCATCCCCGCCTCCGTCCTGGCCGCGGCCCTGACCCAGGCCCGCGACGCCCGCCTCCACATCCTCGACGTGATGATGGAAGCGATCGACACGCCGGACGCGATGTCCCCGTTCGCCCCGCGGATCATCACCGTCAAGATCCCGGTGGACAAGATCGGTGAGGTCATCGGCCCCAAGGGCAAGATGATCAACCAGATCCAGGAGGACACCGGCGCCGAGATCACGATCGAGGACGACGGCACCATCTACATCGGTGCCTCCGACGGCCCGGCCGCCGAGGCCGCCCGCGCCACGATCAACGCGATCGCCAACCCGACCATGCCGGAGGTCGGCGAGCGGTACCTGGGTACGGTCGTCAAGACCACCACCTTCGGTGCCTTCGTCTCCCTCATGCCCGGCAAGGACGGCCTGCTGCACATCTCGCAGATCCGCAAGCTCGCCGGTGGCAAGCGCGTGGAGAACGTCGAGGACGTGCTCGCGGTCGGCACCAAGGTCCAGGTGGAGATCGCCGAGATCGACCAGCGCGGCAAGCTCTCCCTGATCCCCGTGATCGACGGCGAGGCCGCCGGTGACGACGCTGACAAGGACGACTCCGACAAGTGACGTCGCGTAGTTCCCGTGTGACGGCCCGCCCCTCTTCGGAGGGGCGGGCCGTCGCCCGTACCCAAACCCTGCTCAAGGGGCAGAACGGCATCGGCACCGTCCGGCGCACCGTCCTGCCCGGTGGACTGCGCGTCGTCACCGAGACGCTGCCCTCCGTCCGCTCCGCCACCTTCGGCATCTGGGCCAACGTGGGCTCCCGGGACGAGACGCCCACGCTCAACGGCGCCACCCACTACCTGGAGCACCTCCTCTTCAAGGGCACCGACAAGCGCAGTGCCCTCGACATCTCCTCCGCGATCGACGCGGTCGGCGGCGAGATGAACGCCTTCACGGCGAAGGAGTACACCTGCTACTACGCCCGGGTGCTCGACACCGACCTGCCGCTGGCCATCGACGTGGTCTGCGACATGCTCACCGGCTCGCTGATCCGCGAGGAGGACGTCGTCGCCGAGCGCGGGGTCATCCTCGAAGAGATCGCGATGACCGAGGACGACCCGGGTGACGTGGTCCACGACCTGTTCGCCCAGACCATGTACGGGGACTCGCCGCTCGGCCGCCCCGTCCTCGGCACCGTCGACACGATCAACGCCCTCGGCGCCGACCGGATCCGCCGCTTCTACAAGAAGCACTACGATCCGACCCGCCTGGTCGTCGCCGCCGCCGGCAACGTCGACCACAACAAGGTCGTGCGCCAGGTCCGCGCCGCCTTCGACAAGGCCGGCGCGCTCACCCGCGCCGACGCCGAACCCGTCGGCCCGCGCACCGGCACCAAGCGGATCCGTACCTCCGGCCGCGTCGAACTGGTGAACCGCAAGACCGAGCAGGCGCACGTCGTCCTCGGCATGCCGGGCCTCGCCCGCACCGACGAACGCCGCTGGGCCCTGGGCGTCCTCAACACCGCCCTCGGCGGAGGCATGTCCTCCCGCCTCTTCCAGGAAGTCCGCGAGAAGCGCGGCCTGGCCTACAGCGTGTACTCGTACACCTCCGGCTTCGCCGACACCGGACTCTTCGGCGTCTACGCCGGCTGCCGCCCCAGCCAGGTCCACGACGTCCTGCGGATCTGCCGCGACGAACTCGATAAGGTCGCGACCGAAGGCCTCACCGACGACGAGATCCGGCGCGCCATCGGCCAGCTCTCCGGCTCCACGGTCCTCGGCCTGGAGGACACCGGCGCGATCATGAACCGCATCGGCAAGAGCGAGCTGTGCTGGGGCGACCAGATGTCCGTCGACGACATGCTGGCCCGGATCTCCGACGTGACCCCGGACGACGTCCGCGCGGTCGCCCGGGACGTACTGGCCCAGCGCCCCTCGCTCGCGGTGATCGGCCCGCTGAAGGAGAAGCAGGCCGCCCGCCTCGACGAAGCGGTCGCCTAAATCCGTACGGACCCCGGTCCGTACCCGCTCAAGGCTGCACACACTTAAGGACGGAACATGAGCAAGCTGCGCGTGGCGGTCCTCGGCGCCCGGGGCCGCATCGGCTCCGAGGCGGTCAAGGCCGTCGAGGCCGCCGAGGACATGGAGCTGGTGGCGGCCCTCGGCCGCGGCGACAAGCTGGAGACGCTGGCCGAGACCGGCGCCCAGGTCGCGGTCGAGCTGACCACCCCCGCCTCGGTGATGGAGAACCTGGACTTCCTCGTCCGGCACGGCATCCACGGCGTGGTCGGCACCACCGGCTGGACCGAGGACCGCCTCGGCCAGCTGAACACCTGGCTGGCCGCCTCCCCACAGACCGGGGTGCTCATCGCCCCGAACTTCTCCATCGGCGCCGTCCTCACCATGAAGTTCGCCGCCCAGGCCGCCCGCTACTTCGAATCCGTCGAAGTGGTCGAGCTGCACCACCCGAACAAGGTCGACGCCCCCTCCGGCACCGCGACCCGTACGGCGCAGCTCATCGCCGCCGCCCGCGCCCAGGCCGGCCTCGGCGCGCAGCCCGACGCCACCGCCACCGCCCTCGACGGCGCCCGCGGCGCGGACGTCGACGGGGTCCCGGTGCACGCCGTCCGCCTGCGCGGCTTGCTGGCCCACCAGGAGGTGCTGCTCGGCAGCGAGGGCGAGACCCTCACCATCCGTCACGACTCCCTGCACCACAGCAGCTTCATGCCGGGCATCCTGCTCGGCGTGCGCCGCGTGACGCAGACCCCGGGCCTCACCTTCGGCCTGGAAAACTTCCTCGACCTCGGCTGATGAGGCAGTAGTCCCATGCGCGCGAAGATCACCTACTTCATCACGGCCGCCGTCCTGGCCGTGTACTTCGTCCTGGTCGGCAGCCGGGGCCTCATGCTGCTCCAGCAGGGCACCTGGCTCACCGTCACCTTCGGCGTGGCCGTGCTGATCCTGCCGGTCATCGGCGTGTGGTTCCTCTGGAAGAACACCCAGTTCGTCACCAGGGCCAACCAGCTCGCGACCGAACTGGAGGCCGAGGGCGGCCTGCCCGTCGACGAGCTGGAGCGGGACCAGTACGGCCGGATCCTGCGGGACTCCGCCGACGAGGTGTTCGCGCGCCGCAAGGCCGAGACGGAGGACGCGCCGGGGGACTGGCGCAGCTGGTTCCGCCTCGCCGTCGCCTACCACGACGCCCGCGACACCCCGCGGGCCCGCAAGGCCATGCAGCGGGCCATCGCCCTGCATGCGGGAAAGCCCGTACAGGTCTGATCCCCGTACGGGCTTCCCGGCTGTGGCGGCAGCGGCGGAGGCGGCGCTCCGCGCCCCGTCAGGCCGGCACGGGCCGGTACTCCTGCGCCCACGCCTCCAGCGTTCCCGCGGCCCGGTCGAAGGCCTCGCCCCGGGACAGGAAGTCGGCGTTGTGGTCGGTCATCAGCACCGGCAGCTCCGTACCGGCGCTGCCGGCCACCGTCAGGGCCTGGCCCTGCACGGTCCTCGGCAGTCCCAGCCAGCGCACCGGCTGCTGGACCGTACGGATGGTGCCGATCTCGCTCCAGGCGACCGAGCGGGTCCGGAAGAACCCGACCCGGCGCAGGCCGGCCGGGCTGACCCAGACGCCCGTGCGCAGGATCCGCAGCGCGGAGCCGACCACCACGAGCGAGGCGGCCAGGCCGATGCCGGCCCCCAGCCAGGTGCCCGCGAAGGCGATGATCATCGTGGCCAGCAGCATGAAGGCCGCCAGCAGGAGCAGCAGGGCCGCTCCGGCGACCCGCCAGGGACCGGGCCGGTACGGCCGTCGCCAGCGCTCCGGATCCTCGTGGGGGAGGGCTTCGTCCTCATGTGCGTCGAAGACGCCGTCGGCCGTCAAGAAGGGCAGGGGCACGGCAGGACCTCACTCACGTGCACGTTCGATGGGGCTGTGCCCGTGAGGCTACCGCCCTTCGGAGGCCTCGGACTGCTGCGCCTTCCCGGTCGCCTTGTACGGCTGCAGTGCGGGCATCCCGAAGAGCAGCGAGCCGACGAGCCCCGCCACCACGGTCAGTCCGACCAGACTACGGGCGGCGATCTGGGTCTTGCTCAGACTCTCGCGCGGCGGCGGAGTGACGTTACTGCGGAATCGGTCGGCCTCGGCGACGAAGGCGAACGGTACGGGTTCGCGCCGGCGGAACATGGGAGCGACTCTCCTCACGATCGGGCCCCGGAGGGCGGCGGTGACGGGACGGACTGGGTTCTCCCTGTAGGACGTACGGGGGGCCCAATCGGTGCCGGAATTCGGGACATTAACGAAAAAATTTGGCGCCCCGTCAGCTGTGCGGGGGATCCCGGCGCCGTCCGGGCGTGCGCGAGCACGCGCGGCGCGAGCCGTAGAGTGGGCGCGCCCCAGGTAAGACCGTTCGGAAGGACCCCGTGTGAGCGAGACCGCTGCTTCAGACCTGAAACCCAGCTTCCGCAGTGAGGTGACGGTGGAGCTGGTGAAGCACTCCGCCGCCGACTCCGACGTGCTGTGGGCAGCCCGGGTCTCCACGGCCGGCGAGCAGTCCCTGGAGGAGCTCCAGAAGGACCCGGAGCGCTCCAAGGGCCTCATCAACTACCTGATGCGCGACCGCCACGGCAGCCCCTTCGAGCACAACTCGATGACCTTCTTCATCAGTGCCCCGATCTTCGTCTTCCGGGAGTTCATGCGGCACCGCGTGGGCTGGTCCTACAACGAGGAATCCGGCCGCTACAGGGAGCTCCAGCCGGTCTTCTACGTCCCGGACGCGGAGCGCAAGCTCGTCCAGGAGGGCCGCCCGGGCAAGTACGTCTTCGTCGAGGGCACCGAGGCCCAGCAGGAGCTGACGGGGCGCGTCATGGAGGACTCGTACCGGCAGGCCTACGAGGCGTACCAGGAGATGCTGGCGGCGGGCGTGGCCCGGGAGGTTGCCCGTTCGGTCCTGCCGGTGGGTCTCTTCTCCTCGATGTACGCCACCTGCAACGCCCGCTCGCTCATGCACTTCCTCGGCCTGCGCACCCAGCACGAGCTGGCGGCGGTCCCGTCCTTCCCGCAGCGGGAGATCGAGATGGTCGGCGAGAAGATGGAGCAGCACTGGGCGCGGCTGATGCCGCTGACCTACTCCGCCTTCAACGGCAACGGCCGCGTTGCCCCGTAAGGCCCGGTGCACGAGCGGCGTACGCATGTGCGGAGACAAGTCCCAAGTGTCCGTATTGCGGCGTTTCGCAAAGTTCATCTAGGCTGATCAAACGGACCCGGCACTGCTTGAACCCCCGAGCAGGCAGTGCCGGGATCCAACAACCCACCGGGCGGCGACTCGGAGGTTCCCCCTGTTGACGTCACCCGAGGGGGCGCCGCGAGCGTGGCAGCGAGTAGCGTGTTACCCATGGCTCCGATCTCGACTCCGCAGACCCCCTTCGGGCGGGTCCTCACCGCCATGATCACGCCGTTCACGGCTGATGGCGCACTTGACCTCGACGGCGCGCAGCGTCTCGCCGTCCACCTGGTGGACGCAGGCAACGACGGCCTGATCATCAACGGCACCACCGGTGAGTCGCCCACGACCACCGACGCGGAGAAAAACGACCTCGTACGAGCCGTACTCGAGGCGGTCGGGGACCGTGCCCACGTCGTCGCCGGCATCGGCACGAACGACACCCGCCACACCCTGGAGCTGGCCCGCCAGGCCGAGCGCACCGGCGCCCACGGCCTGCTCGCCGTCACCCCGTACTACAGCAAGCCGCCGCAGGAGGGCCTCTACCGGCACTTCACGGCCATCGCCGACGCCACCGAGCTGCCGGTCATGCTCTACGACATCCCCGGCCGCAGCGGTGTCCCGATCAACACCGAAACCCTGGTCCGGCTGGCCGAGCATCCCCGTATCGTGGCCAACAAGGACGCCAAGGGCGACCTCGGGCGTGCCAGCTGGGCCATCGCGCAGAGCGGCCTGGCCTGGTACTCGGGTGACGACATGCTGAACCTGCCGCTCCTGTCGGTCGGCGCGGTCGGTTTCGTCTCCGTCGTCGGCCACGTCGTCACCCCGGAGCTGCGCGCCATGCTGGAGGCTCACCTCGGCGGCGACGTGCAGAAGGCCGCCGAGATCCACCAGAAGCTGCTCCCGGTCTTCACCGGCATGTTCCGCACCCAGGGCGTGATGACCACCAAGGGCGCGCTGAACCTGCAGGGCCTGCCCGCGGGCCCGCTGCGGCTCCCGCTGATCGAGCTGTCCGCCGAAGAGACGGCACAGCTCAAGATCGATCTTGCCGCGGGCGGGGTACAGCTCTGACAACAGACTTCACAACTGAATAAGCAAGACCGAAACAGACGAATGCAAGTGCACGAATGACATGCGCGCCACGTGCCTTAGGGGGTACGTGGCGCGTGTGGTGAAGGAGAAACTTTTGAGCCATCCGCACCCTGAACTCGGACCGCCGCCGAAGCTCCCGAAGGGCGGCCTCCGCGTCACACCGCTGGGCGGTCTCGGCGAGATCGGCCGCAACATGACGGTCTTCGAGTTCGACGGCCGTCTGCTGATCGTCGACTGCGGCGTCCTCTTCCCCGAAGAGGAGCAGCCGGGCATCGACCTGATCCTGCCGGACTTCTCGTCGATCCGGGACCGCCTCGACGACGTCGAGGGCATCGTCCTCACGCACGGTCACGAGGACCACATCGGCGCCGTCCCGTACCTCCTCCGGGAGAAGCCGGACATCCCGCTGATCGGCTCCAAGCTGACGCTGGCCCTCATCGAGGCCAAGCTCCAGGAGCACCGCATCCGCCCCTACACCCTCGAGGTGAAGGAGGGCGAGCGCGAGAACCTGGGCCCCTTCGACTGCGCGTTCATCGCCGTCAACCACTCCATCCCGGACGCCCTGGCCGTGGCGATCCGCACCGGCGCGGGCATGGTCGTGTGCACCGGTGACTTCAAGATGGACCAGCTGCCGCTGGACAACCGCCTGACCGACCTGCACGCCTTCGCGCGTCTGAGCGAGGAGGGCATCGACCTCCTCCTCTCCGACTCGACGAACGCCGAGGTCCCGGGCTTCGTCCCGCCGGAGCGCGACATCTCGAACGCCATCCGCGGCGTCTTCGCGAGCGCGCAGAAGCGGATCATCGTGGCCTCCTTCGCGAGCCACGTGCACCGCATCCAGCAGATCCTGGACGCCGCCCACGAGTACGGCCGCAGGGTCGCCTTCGTCGGCCGTTCCATGGTCCGCAACATGGGCATCGCCCGTGACCTGGGCTACCTCCGGGTTCCCGCCGGTCTCGTCGTGGACGTCAAAACCCTCGACGACCTGCCGGACGACGAGGTCGTGCTGGTCTGCACGGGCTCCCAGGGCGAGCCGATGGCGGCCCTGTCCCGCATGGCCAACCGCGACCACCAGATCCGGATCGTCCCCGGTGACACCGTGATCCTGGCGTCGTCCCTGATCCCGGGCAACGAGAACGCGGTCTACCGCGTGATCAACGGCCTGACCCGCTGGGGCGCCAACGTCGTGCACAAGGGCAACGCCAAGGTGCACGTCTCCGGCCACGCCTCCGCCGGCGAGCTGCTGTACTTCTACAACATCTGCAAGCCGCGGAACCTGATGCCGGTCCACGGCGAATGGCGCCACCTGCGCGCCAACGCCGAGCTCGGTGCCATGACGGGCGTTCCGAAGGACCGCATCGTCATCGCCGAGGACGGCGTGGTCGTCGACCTGATCGACGGCAAGGCCCGCATCTCGGGCAAGGTCCAGGCCGGCTACGTGTACGTCGACGGCCTGTCGGTCGGCGACGTCACCGAGGCCTCGCTCAAGGACCGCCGCATCCTCGGCGACGAGGGCATCATCTCGGTGTTCGTCGTGGTGGACAGCACCACGGGCAAGGTCGTCAGCGGCCCGAACATCCAGGCCCGCGGCTCCGGCATCGAGGACTCCGCCTTCGCGGCGATCCTGCCGAAGATCGAGGACGCCATCGCCCGGGCCGGCGCCGACGGCGTGGCAGAGCCGCACCAGATCCAGCAGCTCATCCGCCGCACCATGGGCAAGTGGGTCTCGGACGGCTACCGCCGCCGCCCGATGATCCTCCCGGTCGTGGTCGAGGTCTGACCTCGCCCGTAGCGACCACACCGGAGCGGGGCAACCGGATTTGCATCCGGGGGCCCCGCTCCAGTACGTTTACGTCTCCACCTCGCACGGCCCCGAGCACACACGTGTGCCCGGACCGGTCTGCGAGCGGGTGGGATCCAAGACCCAGGGAGACCTGATAAAGTCAGATCCGCCCGAAAGGGAAAGGCCCCCCGAAGGCCATCGGAATTCCAATCCAAGTCGGAAACGACACGGAAATGAATCTGATAGAGTCGGAACCGCCGGAAAGGAAAAGCGCGAAAGCGCAGGACCTGGAAAGCACCGAGGAAATCGGGCCCGAAAGAGTCTGATAGAGTCGGAAACGCAAGAACACAGAACGAAAGCCCGGAGGAAAGCCCGCGAGGGTGAGTACAAAGGAAGCGTCCGTTCCTTGAGAACTCAACAGCGTGCCAAAAAT